>JAGRBY010000322.1 GCA_020433835.1 Anaerolineae bacterium
GGCATTTTGACTGTTCCCTTGGCAGGTTTCAGTCAATTTTGCCTCTTTTTTCCTCTACCACAGAATCCCCCAGAACTAGGCTTTTTCAAATACATTTCTTGAAACAGGCCAGTACACCCCTGATAATCAGCCTGTAAATATTTTTTTCAATGATAGCGCGGTCTATTCTTTTTATTCGGCTGCAACGCGCGGCGTTGAGGTTGAAAAAGTAGCAATTGAATTGTTAAATCCTGAAATACCCGGCGAACCGGTTGATGCCGAATATTTGGGCTACAGTCCCGACACTGTCGTTTTAGGAACGGATAATGTACTCTACATCTTGAGTAGTGCTAATCTTAGTGTTTTTCGATGGTCGGTTACGGAACGCCGCTATCTTGAGTCGATTCCCCTGGTAGAAGCCCCGAAATTTATGACCTATTCGCCTGTGACTCATCGCTTGTATCTGGCCTATGACTCCGGCAAAATAACAGAAATTCGATTAAGTGAGTCGACGAGCGAGCAAGTTTTTGCGAATTCACCGCAGTCGCCTCTGGGGTTGTCCACCGCTAACGAATATGTTTTTGTGTGTGATGCAACCGGAGCGTGGGAATCTCACTTTACTTATGATCCGGACGGGACGCTAGTCTCTCAACAAGAGTGGAACTATTACTCGGATGAATACATTTGGAGTGAAGCCAATCAAAAAATCTATTTCTTTCGAGATCATACATCGCCCAATGATTTGATTTGGGAAGATATTGATGCTGACGGAATTATTGGCACCCAACAAGACTCGCCCTATCACGATAGTACGGGCATTATTCACCCCATTCGCGTTGCTCCTGACGGATCGGTGGTGGTATTAGGCTCGGGCCGTATCTATGATGCCATTACCCTCGCCCAGATTGATACGTTATCAAACAATATAAGTGACGCCACCTGGGCCGATGATACGCTCTACACTTTGCGTACGTTTGATAGTAATACGCAGATACAAAGATGGAGCAGCAATTATGGCGTTAATGCTGTTTTTAATTTGCCCGGTACGCCAACCCGCATCCTTACCGTTGGGAGTGAGCTGTTAGTTATCACTAACTTCTATGGTTTACCGCGTTTTTCCCTCTTTGATCTTGATTTAAATGAGATATTCTCCAGCTCAACCATGGCGGAGCTTACAGCATCGAATGACAGCCCTTCGTGGCTGGGACAATCTACCCATTTTGATGCAGCGCTGCTTCATGGTTTTGGCCCCATAACGTATAACTGGGATTTTGATGATGACCAAATCGGGTCAGGCCAAGTCACCAACCATGTTTACGCTGATTTGGGTCTATACAGCGCGGTTGTTACCGCTACCAATCCCGTCGATATATTGACTGCAACAACAACCGTAACCATTACCGATGTTCCCATTGCCGATTTGTCTGCTGCCAATGATAGCCCCACAGAAGTTAACCACCCGACCCACTTGACGGCTTCCATCGCTGCCGGGACAAACGTTGCCTATAGCTGGGATTTTGGAGATAATAGCTCACCGGGCAGCGGCGCGTCGATAACGCACACATATACCGAATTGGGTGAATACACGGCGGTTGTGACAGCCGGTAATTCGATGGGCATGGAAGTCGCAACGACAACTGTGACCATTGTTGAGGAATTCACGCCAATTTTGGCTGTATCGCCAAACGAACTTGTGTTTAATGCCATAAAGAATGGCAGTAATCCACCTAGCCAATCTTTTTCAATTACAAACGCCGGAACCGGCCCTCTTTCCTGGACAGCCGACGACAATAAGCCCTGGTTGAATATCGGCTATAAAAGCGGTACTGCACCGGCTACAGTTGATGTATCGGTTAATATTGCCGGACTGGCTCCTGGCACGTATTCGGGCAAGATCATGATCACCAGCCCCAACGTTCAAGGCAGCCCCCAAAATATCGATGTCACATTGGTTGTTGCTTCACCGCCCTCGCCATCACCCATTGAACTGGTAGCCAATGCCGGCCTTGACACCATAAAACTGGAATGGAGTCCGGCTGCTGATCCTCTTGTAACAACTTATCGCATATTCCGTAAGAAAAACGGCCAGTCATTTTCTCAAATCGCTTCGACATCATTTACCAGCTATTTAGACGGCAACCCAAACTTGATAGCCGGCCAAGAGTATTGCTATAAAATTGAAGCCTTGCGTTTTGATAATAGTGTTAGTGCTGTTTCCAATGTAGCTTGCGCTACATTTGGGCAAGTGACACTATGGTTACCAAATACCTGGGCTGCGCCGGGGCAACTTGTTGCTATTCCTGTTAATATCCGTAACGCAACGGGCCTGCGTATTGCGGCCAGCGATATATGGCTCGATTTTGACGGATCAGTTTTAGAACCAGTAACCGTTTGGAATACGCCTTTAACAGCTGGCTATAGCTGGGGGTATAGCTTTACCGAATTTCCCGGCTACAGCCGTATTCGCATTTCATCCCTGTCCAGTAATCCCCCTACGCTTTGGGGGGATGGCTCACTATTCTGGATTGTTTTTGAGGTGGCGGGATCGCAAGGTGATGAAACGTTGCTCAATCTGCGTGAGTTTATTTCAGGTGTGGGCGGCTCGGCCATTTATACGCCCGAAGATGTGTTTACCCCAATCCCTCTGCAACTGGAAGATGGACTTTTTCGCGTAGGTAGTGGTTATATCCTGGGTGATCTCAATGGTAACGGTGTTGTTGAATCGATTGATGCCTACATTGCTTTGCAAATTGCTAGCGGCAAATTAATGCCAACCTGGCAGCAGATTTATGCCGGCGATATCAACGGCAATGGACAAATTGACGCAGGTGATGCCTCGATGATTTTTTACTACGTTGTTTTTGGTGAATGGCCGCTTAACCTCGGAATATCAAGCAGCGATTTGCAAGCATCCGGCACAACTCCCATTCAACTCGTGCTGGAAGATATTACGGGTAATCCGGGTACCACAGTAGTGACAACCCTAAGCGCTGAGAATTTGTCTGACTGGGCCGGTGGTGAATTTGTTATTGCTTATGATCCGACCCTCATCGACAGTGTTGTTGATGTGAAGGCCATAGACTTAGCCCAGAATTTCGCTCTTCAATTTCACGATGACGGCCAAGGCTTAGTTCATATCGCTTTAGCTGATTCTTCATCCGTAAGCGGGTCCGGCGCAATTTTAGAGATTTCCGTACGAATCGTGAACAACGCACAAAATGGTCAAGTTGCCGCTTTAACGTTAGCCGAAGCCAAACTCAATGATGCGTCGGGCCGTGATTTTGCGACATCTGCTTTACAAAAAACCATAGAAATAGAGAGTGCGCAACTCCAAATAGGCCAACCCGCATCTACGTCAGTCTATCTACCCATCATGATCAAGTAATCACAACAACAATAATGTGAAAAAGGAGACGAGCTAATCATCGTTTCCTTTTTCACACTTAAGTGAGAAATAATGTGTTTTAAGTGCTGAGGACTTTAATTCACGAGAGGTTCTATGAAGAACAGGATCTTAAAAATCAGCCTAAGCCTAATTTTTGGCACAGGCTTGATTGTATTCTCAGTCTGCACTCTGACGGGGTTGTTCGTTTACCCTCTTCCCATTTACGCTGCCGGTACGCGCTACGTTACCCCCACCGGCCTCGATACCGGCAACACCTGCGCCGATAGCGCCAATCCCTGCGCCACCATTCAACATGCTGTTGATGTCGCTGAGGTGGATGACGTTATATGATTATCACCGTTCCTGTCTCAAATAGATTACTGCTACACCGAACCATTTCAGCCACTGGGCTGTCCTTGCGCCGGTAACAGATGATGAAGCGGAATTGTACTTACCGCTTATTGTGAAATAACAAATCTTGGAGGACTCTATGAAAAAATATGGTTTGATGCTTATTATTCTGGTCAGTCTCTTAAGTGCGGTCTTTATCGGGTTAGACTACTTCAACTCCGCCACCGCCGATGACGCTATCGATGTCCAGCCATTAGACATCGCCGTTGTTTTCGATGCTTCCGGTTCTATGCAATATGAAACCACCTGTTTCGACTGCTGGGAACCCAATGGTGCCGATGTCATCGCCAACCCCTGGCCGGCCAACGGAGTCTTTAATCCTCTGCCTGACACCACCACAGCTGGGCTTTGTACCGAAAATCTTCAATACATTGTCGACCCGAATGGCAATAAATATTCTGTTCACGAAGCCGAACTTTACTCGCGCGACGTACCCCTTCACGGCTGGGAGTTTGATAAGCGCACGCCCGGCCAGGGCTTCTGGGTCATCCAGCGCCTTCATAACATGGATGCTTCCGGCACCGATAGCCGAGGTGCGTTCATCAGAGCACATCCCTATGCGGTTTACAGTCAATATCAACTCGATAACTATCCTCAATTACAAGGCGGAGCTTACAATAACGAGTGTTTCAACGGCCCCAATCTAAGCGGCGCTTGTTGGGCCACCACCGCAGCGCTTTTGGGTGAGACGCCGCCATCGAACAACCCGCCCTATGTTGAATATGATTTTACTCCCGGTTGGTCCGGCAATACACACGTCTGGATTAGAGCGCAGGGGGCATATAACTACTCCTGGAAGTGGTTGGGCCAAAGCCCTGTCACGCGCGAATTCTGGCAGAGAGCACTATTCTGGCAGCTCGGCCCGGCCGACGGCTCTAACTGGAGCGACGTTCAAGGCCGTGATTTTACAAATCTGGACTACTCTCGTAACTATGACTTTCCGCAAAATGACCACTGGCGCTGGTTAAAATTGGGTGATATTCCAACTACTCAGGGTACCCAACATACGCTGCGCCTATACCAGGGTAGCGCCGGTTTTAATATCGATAAAGTCATGTTTACAAATTTTAGCGGCGGCGTTAGTAACACGACCATCGCTGAAAACGGCACTGTTTACGGCGATAGCTCGGGTATCAATACCACCTTTAAGAACATGGTCAATCAAAATAGCGGCAAAGGTCCGGATGCCACCAAAGGTTCGGCCACGCGAGAAGCGTGTAACGTGTGTAATCCTGTCTTTGGTCAAACAGTTGATATCCCACAATGCAGTTGTAAAACCAGCAAAAATGATAACACAGCCAGCAGCTATGGCGCTGGAGGAGCGGGCGTTGGCTGTACTCAGGTTTTAACGGACACCAACCAACTGACCAATGATCTCTACCACGACATCGATCCCATTCGGAGCGCCAAAGAAGCTGTCAAAAACTTTGCTATTCAGCTTGATCCCAAAATCGATCAGCTGGGGTTAGTCGCTTATTCAAGCAATGTTAAAAACGGCACCACCAACGGTATTAAACAGCGCGTAGAGTTGCAGTGCCTCACATGGGCGGAAACAAACGATCTGCAGGGCATCGAGGCCTGCTACCAAGCCACCAATGCGATATCTTACACGGATATCATGCGCTCTGTTGAGATTCATAATAATAATGGCAGTACCAATATTGGCGATGGAATGCACGAGGGTTTGATCGAATTAGGTATCGATACAGTCCCGGAAAGAAATATTGACCATGAATGCCGTCCGCCTATTAATGACGGCAGCGTCTGTGATCGGCAGGGAACCGCGCAGCGCATTCTTATTCTCATGACAGACGGTGTGCCGAACGCTTATAATAGCGGTTGCCCCGCCAGTAACGTATGGACTGGAACATTTGGACAGGGGAATAGAGCGTTTGACTGCGCCATTTTTTATGCCCAACAAGCGGCGGAGAATGATGTCGCTCTATTCACTATCGGAATGGGGCCTGCTATTTACCCCGACTTGCTAACCGCCATGGCCACCGGCACCGACCCCACCACCGGCGATGTCTATTTCGACCAAAACTGTGGTGCCTTTTTTCCGGTAGCAAATTTGAATACGCTCGATGACGTCTTTGACGAAATCGAACAACTGGCCCGTAACTGCCCCCAACCAACCCTCGATCCCCAGATTTCGTCGACCAACGGCTACATCCTGCCCCAGTCGAGCCAATTGATGGCCCATCTGATTGACCACCAGGGTATCCCCCACGATATCTACCTGAGCGATGCCGACGGAGCCACCTATCCAATCTGCCTTAACGTCTTGCCCGGCGGCGATGACCCTGCCTGCGCGCTCGATGCTGTGCCGCCCGGCGGGTACGAACTCTACTCCGTGATCGCCGGCAGCCAAAATCCCCGGGTGGCGGTGGCGCCGGAGTTGGTCATCGTTGTCGCCGATACCTCTGCACCTCAAATTCTCTCGCTGAGCGGGTATGACACTATTCAAACCGCCCCTCCCTTTCAGGTGCATCTTGAAAATCATCCTGCCGGATTTAGTTACGATATTTATCTCAAAAGCGCCGCTAGCGCCTTTAAGATTTGCAGTAACCTCACGGCTAACGTGATGGGCCGTGTTGAGGCGACCTGTTCGCTGGCCGGTATCCCGCCCGGCTTGTATAATCTGGTTTCTGTTGTCGCCAAAACGATAAACCCCTCTGTTGCCGTTTCCGAGCGCCAGGTTGAGGTGATCGGTGATCCTGCGCCGCTCTTAGCCATTCGTAAGCAAGGGCCGGCGACAGCCGCTCCCGATGAACTGATAACCTACACTCTGACCGTCACCAACAGCGGCTCGATTTCCGCCACCAACCTAATCCTCACCGACACCCTGCCGGCGGGAGCGAGTTACGTATCGGGCGGGACAAAAATTGGCAATGTCATTCGTTGGTCGCTGCTTCAACTGGAGCCTGACGAAACCGCGGCCCGGTCGTTTAGGGTGACCGCCACCCAAACCATCACCAACAATGACTATGGCGTTACATCCGATGGCGGCTATCAAGCCATCGGTCTGGAGCCGGTTACGACCATCATTGAACCCAGCCCGTTGCCTATCACCTGTCTCGATCCATTAGCCGATCAGAGCTTTGAGTTGTCACCCTCAGAATGGACGGTCGCTTTTGATCAGGGGGTAACGCGCTCGGCCGGTCAGGCCAACAGCGGTAATTTCAAACTCAGCGCCTCATCATTTGAAGGGTTCCCAACCAATCCCTGGTTTTATCAAACCTTTACTGTTCCTACCTGGCTCACCGCTTCCAATACATCTCTCCATCTAACGCTGCACAAAAATATCAATGCTTTAGCCGACGGCAACCAACCGGACGATAAGTTTTTTGCCGTGGTTACAGCCGATCCCTCCAGTCTAGCTTCGGCTTTGGCGAACAAAGTAACGACACCAACGGTGGTCGCCGACGGGGTGATGCCTTCTGGAGTTTATGATCCCACCAATTGGGAGAAAGTTTCGCTGTCGCTGCCGCTCCTCGATGAAAATCTTGTTGAAACCTACAAAGGGCAACCCTTAAGCTTATATCTGTACAATAAGAGCAATAGTCAGAGTGCTTGCTCTTCGGGCTTTTGCGCCACCGATTTTTTCTTTGATGATATCAAGCTGGATTTTTGCGGTAGTAAGGCCCCGTACGAATTATATCTGCCGCTTATCGTGAGATAACCATCACCTCCTGATAACCTCCCCCTCCCTACCATTTTGTCAGCCTTTCAATCAATGTTATAATCCATCCATTCTAAACTGTTAGCCCCAGGTCGGCCTATGCCGACCTTTGTTGTCTGTGAGTTATGAGCCGAACGCGGTTACTAAAAATTGAACGCGGAGCGCTGCTTCTGCTGGTGCTGCTCTATAGTATTGTCGCCTATGCCCACGCCCGGCTGGCTCCGTTAACCACCGGCCCCGATGAGTTGGCCCATTACGAATACGTCAATTTTATCGCCAACCAGGGCCACCTACCGCTAACCACCACCGAGCGCGAACAGGCCGCCTATAAATCCGACCAGCCGCCGCTTTATCATCTCATCACCGCCCTGCCGGCCGCTCTGGTCGATACCACCGGCCCGCCCTATCTCAAACGCTACAGCGATAACGAACGCCGCCCCCTGATCGAGCAAACGCGCCACGCCTGGGGCCTCCATAACACCGAAGATGAGTACCCACCCTATCACGGCGAAATTTTACGCTGGCATATCGGCCGCTGGGTCTCGATTTTGTTCGGCGCAGCCACCGTCGTCGTCACCTATGGCATCGCCCAGGGCATACCTTTTCTTTTTGCTGCCCGGCAGTTCAAGCCAACGCTCAGCTTCTCCACCCGGCAAGAATTAACCCAGATTTCTCTCGCCCTCAGCGCCGCTGCCGTCGTCGCCTTTGTGCCGCGCTTCATCCTGAC
>JAGRBY010000323.1 GCA_020433835.1 Anaerolineae bacterium
GCTAATTTGTCGAACGCATCTTCAACTTCTATCACGTCTTGTAAGGCCCGTGCCTCCTGCGCGTTCCGCAGCAGAGAGGCCAGATCATTATAAACGGCAATGTATTCTGTATACTTGCTTTGATACGCCAACCGCTGGCGGGGATCACTTGTTTCCAAGAAATTACGCAGCAAATCGGTTCGCTCCAGCGTCAACATCTGAAGTTCAACCGTTAAGCGCTCGACGCGATTGCGGGCCATAATAATCTCGGTTTGTCGTTTACTAACTCCGTAGGCTGTTAGTCCGGCTAAGCCAATTAACAGCGCCACCAGCAGCAAAATTGTAAAATTAAGGCCGACAAATTGTCCAACCCGCAGCGAATGAATGAATTTTTGTCCCAATGTGAAATTAAACCCCGGCAGCATGTGTTCATTATATACTGCATTGTAGGGGAAGGACAATCAACCTTTATGCCTGTTTTTCATCAGGTTGAATTAAAAATTGACCACAGCTATATCGATCACATGATGGCAAATTTGGTCTATGAGTGCGACTTCGTGGCTGACAACCAGCACTCCAACTGGTGCTACCGGCCAAAACTCAATATGGGCTGCCAAAGTTTGAGCCTGAGTTACGGCAGCGAGCATCGCTGCCATCTTGTAGACGATGAGGAGGTGAATGATTCGGGGACAGAGATAGTGCTGTGGGTCATATTAAAGATGGGTATGCATCAGTCGTTGGGATGCGTGTTTGTGAAGCGAGGAAAAAATGAGGGCCAGGCCAAAAACGCCGGCTTGCACCAATACAATACTGGCCCCGGAGGCAATATCAATATAGAAGCTTAGATACATCCCTACAAAACCGGTTAAAGCGCCGATCAAGGTTGAGAGCATAATCATTCGGTTAAAACTATCGGTTAAAAGCCGGGCGCTGATGGCCGGAATGACAAGGGCTGCTGCTATCAGGGTAACCCCTAATATTTGCATCGAGGCAATGAGAGCGGCCGCCAGGATGAGCGCAAAGAGGGTGTCAATCCACTCTGTCTTCACGCCATAAACTCGAGCCACTTCAGCGTCGAAGGTAACAAACAGTAATTGCTTATAAATAAAGAAGATGGCAACGCTAATCAGCAGGGCTACACCAGCCACTATCCATAGATCCTGGGTAGTGACACCCAGAATATTTCCAAAGAGGGCAGCATCAAAGGACTGGGTAAAACGGCGATAGCGGCTGATCAACGCCACCCCAACGGCAAAACTGGCTGTGGTAATAACCCCGATAGCTGCATCAGCATTAATTTTAGTACGGCGTATGGTTTGGTTAATCATCATCGCGGCGGCAAACCCCCACAAGCCGGCCCCCAGGTAAAAGTTCCAACTCATTACAAATGCCACCACAGCGCCACCGAAGATGGCGTGGGATAATCCGTGACCAATGTAGCTCATCCCGCGCAGCACGATATACACCCCTATTAGACCGCAAATTCCTCCCACGATTACCGCCACAAGGGTGCCGTTGCGAAAAAATTCAAACTCAAATGGATGCAGAAATATATCCATCATTGACCTTCTCAATGGGGTGACCAGGGACAGGATCCGGCAGCACTTCGTGGTAAGTATGGCTGTGGGGCCGCTGCTGAATAAAGAGCATCCCATCTTGCCGAATGACCATCATATCACCCCGATAAGTTTCGTTCAAAGTATCTTCGACAAAGACCTCCTCAGGGCGGCCTTGAGCAATAATTCGCCGGTTAAGGCAAATGATCCAAGGGGCATGAGCGGCAGCGGCATTGAGATCGTGAATGATCATCAACACAGTCATTCTTTCCCGGTTTAGATCGGCTAAGAGGTGAAGCACGTTTTCGGCAGTACGCATATCAACCCCGGTGGTCGGCTCGTCTAAAACTAATAAGTCTGGTTCCGCAATCAACGCCCGAGCCAAAAAAACGCGCTGCCGCTGACCGCCGGATAGGTCGCGAATGTGACGTTGGGCCAGATGATCAATCTCAAGTTGTTCCAGAATGGTCCGCATCTGACGCTTTTCAGCACCACTGGGCCACGGCCAAATAGCAGCACGCCGAATGCGCCCCATCAACACCACCTGCTCCACGGTAACGGGAAAGTTCCAATCAATGGTTTCCAATTGGGGGACATATCCAACATGGGGGTTAGGTTGCCCGTCAAGTAATTGGCCGTGAATGTAAACCTCACCTTGGTTGGGCTTTAGGTTACCTAAGACCAGTTTGAGTAGGGTCGTTTTACCCGCGCCGCTGGGGCCAACCAGAGCCGCAAACTGACCAGGATGAAGGTGCAAATTAATATCTTCTAAAGCCAGTTCAGCTCCATAAGCAAAGCTAACCTGACGAAGTTCAATGAGTGGCTGCAAATTTTTTCCTATCGTTAGATGAACGGGGTTTTGTAATGACTACTGTGCTTGCTCAACCATTTGGTCAACCCCAGTAACATTAGACGTATCAAAATCGGCAATCAAGTCGGGGTTACCTCCCAAAGCCTTGGACATAATCTTTACATCTTCAACCATCAACCCCAAATAAGAGTGGTTTGAGTCGCCCGGTTGACCGGGTAGGTCGTCATCACGTAAGGTGTCAATATACTGGACACCGGCTTCTTTGGCAATTTGATCCAGTACCGGCGAAGGGAATACTTCTGAGCCAAAAATGGCCGGGACCTCTTCCTGACGCAACTGCGTAATCAGGTCTGCTACTTCCCGGGCTGAAGGTTCGGAAAAATCTGCCGGCTGAATTGCGCCAATGACCGTCATGCCATAATGGGGTGAAAAGTAGGCCCAGGAGTCATGGTACGTCAGCAGTTTACGATCGGCTGCGGGGATGCTGTTGATGGTCGCCTGAATAGTCTGATCCAGAGCCTCAATACGAGCTTTAAAGGCATCATAATTCTGGTTGAAGTAGTCGGCATTAGCCGGGTCGCGTTTAACCAGGGCATCACGGCCAATTTCAGCGTAACGCAGGGCATACAACGGGTTGGTCCATAAATGAGGGTTAGGACTACCTGCCTCTTCCGGAAAGGAGAAATCGTATACATATTCATCGGGGGTAATTGTTTGTTCGCCCAACACAATAATCTCAGCATCGTCTTTTTTGTTAGCTTCGGCCAGCTTCAGAGTCGGCAGTTCCAGATGTAAGCCATTGATAAAGATCAGGTCAGCTTGAGCCAGCTTAGTGGCATCAGACGGTGCCGGTTCAAAGGTGTGCGAGTTTGTACCTTCGGGAACAATACCGAAGAGGTTAATTCTATCACCGCCAATGTTATAGATAATATTTGTAATAGGTGATACCGTTGTAACCACATTTAGCCTATCGTCATTGATCGCAATTGAGGTCTCAGTGGGAGGTGAACCGGCGCTACTATCAGGTTGAGTTAGGATTGTAGCGCCACAAGCCGCCAGAAAAATAGATACCAAAAGAGTTAAGAAAAATTCACGAATAATCATCACAATTAGTAGCTCACCTTTCTTTAACAATTTGCAAATAATATTATACATCAAAGTGATAATATTCGCAACTCTTAATTATTGTCATTGCCAACAATTGCTACTGGTGATCCTGGTTGGCAAAGTCCAGGTTCGAAAAGCCTCCGAGCAAGCCTTTATTGTTTCCTCACATGATTTGGAATTTATTTTAGAAGTGTGTGATCGGGTTCTGCTGCTCGACGAGGGCCAGTTCATTGTCGATGGCGATCCCAAACAGATGATGAGCGACTCGCCGCTGATGGAAGCGCACGGTCTCGAGCGGCCCCATTCGCTGGCTTTTCACAAAAACGATCACCATTCCGGCTCTAAAACGACACCGTAACCGAGCCAATTGGCCCGAAATCAGCTTTAACGACCTCGCCGGGGTTGGCGTAGTAAATCTTATCGACACAAATGCCGGTTGTTACCAAATCGCCGGTTTTGAGTCCCTGCCCCTTTGCGGACAAAGCATTCACCAGCCACGTCAATGAATTGAACGGATGACCGAGCACTGCCGCGCCGCTGCCGGTTTGGTTCAGTGCGCCATCGACCCACAGGCTAATTTCCTGCGTCGCCAAATCAAAGTCACGCCAATTTGTCACCCGTTCGCCGATGACCCAGGCTCCGTGAACGGCCTGGTCGGCGATTAAGCTGATAGCTCCGATGGTCGTCCATGGCTCAAAGCGGCTGTCGACAATCTCGATGGCCGGCATGATGGCCCCCACGGCATCGGCCACCTCTTGGCGGCTGTACGGTGTCGATCTTGGCGGCAAGTCCTGCCCCAATTCGACGCCATACTCCGGCTCGATCACGCGGATGAAAAAATCATCCGCATAGAGCTGAGCCGGACTATCATAAACAAAGTTCGACAGCAACCGTCCCGAAAATGGGCCATCGACATGCAGGTCACGCTGGGCGGCTTCGTTGGTGCAAGCAATCTTATAGCCCACGGTTCGCCCACCGTAATGGGCCAGCAACTGCTCAACAAAGGCATCTTGTACAGCATAAGCTTCTATAAAGTTGTCCGGTCGGGTATCATCTGTCCAGTTGAGCAAGCGCTGAGGGGTTAAGCGCGCTTGCATCAGGTACGCTGCGGCTTTAGCTATCTTGTTCATTAATATGTTCGGGGCGACAGCATTCACACCAGCCCATAATCACCATATGATTGGCATCGGCCACAAAATCAAACTCTGATTGAAGCCGTTCGACCATCGGTTCAAACATGCTGTTGGGCAAATCCATCGTTTTGCCGCAAACCCGACAAACCGAGTGATGATGCGTACCGTGGGTCTTAAGGGCATAGTGCGTGGTCGATGTCCCCATGTTTGATTCGGTGATAAGGCCTAACTCTTTTAGCAATTCCAGGGTACGATACACCGTAGCCAGACTAATATACGAATTGACCTCTTTCACCACGCTAAAAATATCTTCAGCCGTGATATGGCCCGAAAGCCCCTCGATGGCTTCTAAGATGATGGCTCGCTGCGGCGTTACCCGCAAACCACGCTCCTTCAAATCATTAAGCAAAGCAGATTGTACAGCCATGTTTAACATCCCGTTTTTGATTTTATTCGCAACTGCATTACACTTAAACTCGATAGTAACACAAACTTGATAATTGTCAATCGTTTCTGAAAAACATCGCATCTGGTAAAAAAAGCGAGACACAACCAGAAGCATCCCATTTGTTCTCACGTGCTTTTTTACCCGCCCCATCCTTCATACGTTTACCCGGAGGAAATCATGCCCGCAGCAGATCGCTTCATTGATATCGGCCTCAACCTTCATATTCGCGAGTGGCCCGGCGAAAAACGTTCTTTCGTGCTGGTTCACGGTCTGGCCAGTAACGCCCGCACCTGGGAAGCCGTAGCCGAGCATCTCGCTGCCGCCGGCCACCACGTCATCACCCTCGATCAGCGCGGCCATGGCCTCAGCGACAAACCGGATGAGGGCTACGATTTCGCGACGATCACCGCCGACCTGGCGCAGTTGCTCGACGTCCTCCAGCTCGATCATCCCATCTTGGCCGGTCAATCGTGGGGCGGCAACGTTATGCTCGAATTCGGGGCACGCTATCCCGGTCGAGCCTGTGGCTTGGCCTTTGTCGACGGCGGCTATCTCGATCTGCGCAGCCGGCCCGATCCTACGTGGGAAAAAATTTCGGCTGAACTGCGCCCGCCTGATCTGCTGGGCACGCCGCGTGCGACACTCAAGCAAAAGATGCAAGAATTTCACCCGGACTGGAGCGAAATGGGCATCGAAGCCACCCTGGCCAACTTCGAGACGCTGCCGGACGATACCATTCGCCCCTGGTTAACGCTCGATCGCCACCTCAAAATTCTGCGAGCGCTGTGGGAACAAACGCCCAACAGCCTATACGCCATCATACAAGAGCCGGTTCTCATCTGTGCGGCGGAAGACGCCAGAAATCCCGAATGGATGAAAGTCAAAGCCAAACAGGTCAACGCTGCCCACACCCAGCTTAAACGGGTTGAAGTCCACTGGTTCGAAAACACCGATCATGATATTCACGTCCAAAGACCGACTCGGCTGGCCGATTTGTTTCTCGATGCGCTCAGCCACGGTATTTGGTCCAACTGCGGCCCATCGTAGACACCGGTGTGGAATGGAGTCACAAAGCTTGCTTTGTCATACAAGTTAGAATTATTAATGCGGCTCTCATAAAAACTGTGTTGAATCGAAACGGAAACCTTCGCTTCGATGACAACTTAATCAACCAATGTACTTGTGCCCAGGGGTAACTCTGGCCCTTTTTTTCGCTCCGGCTTCGCAAATGCGTAACTTTTGCGAAGACTATCAACAACAACCAATACTATGGAGGTACGCAGATGACCGAAGAAATCAATCCAGGCTTGATTGTGCTTTTGGGGTCCGGTGAAACGGCCCCCACGATTCGCAAAGTGTATCATTGGCTCTTTGAGCAAATGTGCAAACCGGTGAGGTTAAGCATCCTTGAAACCCCCGCCGGCTTCGAGCCTAACTCCGACAAAGTCGCCCAGGCCATCGCCGATTTTATGGAGAAACGGCTGCAAAATTTCCATCCCGACATTGCCATTATTCCCGCCCGCAAAAAAGGCACGCCCTTTAGCCCGGATGATACCGACATTGTCAGCCCGCTCCTTGATGCCAACGTCATTTTGATGGGGCCGGGTAGCCCCACCTACGCCGCCCGCCAGATGATGGACAGCGTCGCCTGGCATACCCTTAACGCCCGCCACCGGCTAGGTGCGCATTTGATTTTTGCCAGTGCCACCACCATTGCCTCTAGCTTCAAAGCCTTACCCGTCTACGAAATTTATAAAGTAGGCCAAGACCTACACTGGCAGAATGGCCTCAACTTTTTCGATGCCTTTGGCCTGTCGCTTGTCTTTGTGCCCCACTGGAACAACAACGACGGCGGCGACGAACTCGATACCAGCCACTGCTACATGGGGATAGATCGCTACAACCAGTTGATTGATCTGCTGCCCGCCGAAAGCACCATCATCGGCATCGACGAGCAGACAGCTCTGGTCATCGACCCCGCCGAGCACTGCTGCCACGTGATGGGCAACAGCGATGTGCGCATCATCCGCAACGGCGAAGAAAAGCTATTCCGCAACGGCCAAAGCTTTCCTACCAGCGAATTGGGACCTTTCCACATCCCGCAGCCCCAAAGCGGCATTCCCACCGACGTCTGGGATCGCGTCATCAACGCCCATCAGGCCGCTATAGAAGCAGCGGAGCAAACGCCCGAACCGCCGGCCGAAGTGCTCGAACTGGTCGAGAAGCGAGAAGCCGTGCGCGCCCGAAAAGAGTGGGACGCCTCCGACATCATGCGCGACCAGATTGAGCAGCTGGGCTGGAAAGTGCTCGACACGCCAAACGGGGCGGTCGTCGAGCCGGTTTAGCGTAGAGAGGACAACGCGTTGATAATGGGGGATCACAAAGCTAGCTTTGTGATCCCCCAAAAATGAAAGAGGACAATGATGACCGAACATTCAAAAGAACACAACCACGCTGAGCATCAGCACGACCATCACGACGACCACGATCATCACGACCATAATCACGATGACCACCACGACCACGATCACAGCAGTGGCCCACTCGGCTGGCTGGCCGAAGTCTTTCACATCGGCGGACACGATCATAGCCACGGCGCACAGAAACTCATCGCCGACTCCGCCTTTGCCGACAACGACGAGGGTATTCGCACGGTCTGGATTGCCCTGATCCTGCTCGGCTTGACGACCGTCATCCAAATTGTCATCTACCTGATTGCCGGCAGCGTCGCGCTGCTGGCCGATACGGTTCACAACCTGGGCGACGTCCTCAACTCGGTGCCGCTGCTGATCGCCTTTTATCTGGCGCGACGTCCGCCCAACCGGCGCTACACGTATGGCTTTCACCGCGCCGAAGATGTGGCCGGCGTGCTCATCGTGTTGTCAATTGCCTTTAGTGCGGCCTACGTCTTTTGGGAGTCGTTTCAAAAGCTGCTCGATCCGGAACCGATCACCAATCTCGTGGCGGTGGCCATCGCTGCGATAATTGGCTTTGCCGGTAATGAAGCCGTCGCCACCATTCAAATTCGGGCGGGACGCAAGATCGGCTCGGCGGCGCTGGTGACCGACGGACTGCACGCCCGCACCGACGGCCTGACCTCGCTGGCGGTTCTCGTTGCTGCCGGGGGCGTTTG
>JAGRBY010000324.1 GCA_020433835.1 Anaerolineae bacterium
TTGTAAGCATGTTGCCTCATTGAGCACCAAAAGTAAGCCTTTGCGGGTTTCATGTTCAAGAAAAACCTGGGGTCTAACGCTACCACGATTGTGGGCAGAGCTACCATTGACTGAAATAAGAGCAACAATGAAGGTAAAACTAAGATTATCTAAGTTTATCCTGACTCTAAGCTTAATGCTGTGGCTTTCTACGCTCTCAATTCAAGCACAAGGTGGCGATGATCCACCGCTGCCGGGCCAGGTTGTCCACTTTGAGCAGTTGACCGGCGAGACCAAAAGAAGTTCCATTTTGGATATTACCCAAGATAGCCAAGGCTTCCTTTGGTTTGGCGGCTCTGATGGCCTGTATCGCTTCGACGGCTATAACACGACTATTTTTCGCTATAACCCCAACGACTCGACCAGCTTGAGTAGCAACTGGGTCTCAGACGTGCTAATAGACTCGTATGACGATTTGTGGGTTGGCACGCGCACCGGCCTGAACCGCTTTGACCCGCAGACTCAGCGCTTTACCCGCTATCAACACCAGGACGACAACCCCCACAGTCTCAGCGAAAACCGGATTTCGGCGCTGCTGGAAGACTCGCGAGGTAATCTGTGGGTAGGGACCCGCAGCGGCTTGAACCGGTTAGATAGGGCAAGCGGGCAATTTTCCATCTATACACACGACCCGGATAACCCCAACAGCTTGAGCCACAACGCCGTTACGGCCATCGCCGAAGACGCTCAGGGTGCCTTGTGGGTCACTACGCAGGGCGGGGTGACCAAGCTGTTATTGGCCGCTGACGGCTCGGCCCAATTTACCCGCTACCAGAACAACCCTGATGACCCACATAGTCTCAGCGAAAATTTTGTTGTTTCAGCTCTTGTCGATAGCCAGGACACACTATGGATCGGCACCTGGGGCGGAGGTCTCAATCAACTGACGGCAGATGAGCGGGAGAAAGCCGTCCCTCAATTTGTGCGTTATCAGCACCAGCCTGAAAACCCTCACAGCCTCAGCCATAATATTCTCGGTGATATATTTGAGGACTCGCAGGGTATCTTATGGGTCGGTACGATGGGTAATGGGCTGAACCAATATGATCGGCAGCATAAAACCTTCCAGCGATATGTTCACGACAGCGCAGATCCTTATAGTTTGAGTGGCAACAACGTTATTTCTATTTTCGAGGACGCCCAAGGGCTGTTGTGGGTAGGTATAGAGGGCGGTGGTGTCAATAAGTTTAATCGAAACACGCTAGCTTTTGGTCACCACCGGCAAGACCCTACCGATCCCAACACGGTGAGCGATGCGCCGGTGTTAGCTTTTACTAAAGATGCTCAGGGCGGCCTGTGGATTGGTACAAACGGTGGTGGGTTGAACTATCTCCAGCCCGATGATGGCCCCGAACCGACCTATTTTATTCAGTATCGCTTTGCCGAAAACGATCCCCATAGTCTAAGTAGCGACAACGTCAAAGACATAATCCGCGACAGCCAAGGTAATTTGTGGATTGCAACAGAAGAAGGGTTAAACCAACTGCAAGCAGACAGCGAGCGGGAGTCGCCCCGTTTCATCCGCTACCAGCATGATGAAAACGATCCCGACAGTTTGAGTGCCAACCTGCTTGAAACCGTTTTTGAAGACTCGCACGGCAATCTGTGGGTTGGAACGTTTTTCGGAGGCCTCGACCAACTGCTGCCGGGTGACGAGCCGGGGTCAACTCGCTTCATCCATCATCAAAATGATCCCGACGATCCTACCAGCCTGAGCAGCAATATCGTGTATGTCATTAGCGAAGACTCGCAGGGGGTGTTGTGGCTGGGTACTCGGGGCGGCGGGTTGAACAAAATGATCCCCGGCGACGTACAAAATGAGCCACCTCATTTTATACGTTATCAGCATGACGAAAACAACCCCCGTAGCCTGGCCAGCACTACGGTATATGATGTAATGGAAGACTCCCAGGGTCGTTTGTGGGTTGGCACCTGGGGCGGCGGCTTGCAGCAGCTTGACCGAACCAGCGATGCGTTTACGAGCTATATGGAAAAAGATGGCTTCAGCGACTACGTTTTCAATATTATGGAGGATGGTCAAGGCTACTTGTGGCTCAACACCCTCAGAGGGTTGGCCAGGTTCGATCCAACCACGGAAACATTTGTGCATTATGATGAGTCAGACGGCCTGGTCACCTTCTATGAGGGGCGTGCTTATCAAGACCAAGCCGGGAATTTTTATTTTGGTGGCCTGAACGGCTTCAATGTTTTTCAACCGGCTGATATCCCGACGAACCGCTACGATCCCCGGCTGTTGCTGACCGATTTTCGGCTGTTTAACGAGCCGGTGCCGGTCGGGGGCGACTCGCTGTTGCAGCACCCCATCTGGGCGACCGACAGCCTAACCCTGTCCGCTGCCGACGACATCATTTCCTTTGAATTCGCCGCGCTGGATTACATCGCCCCGGAGAAAATCCGGTATCAATATAAATTGGACGGCTACGAGGCGGCCTGGAACGAGGTCGCCAGCGACCGACGCTACAGCACCTACACCAACCTGCCGGCGGGTGACTATACCTTTCGAGTGCGCAGTACTAACAGCGCCGGTCACTGGAGCGAAAACGAGGTAACCCTGAATATCGCCGTCTTGCCACCGTGGTGGCAAACCACATGGTTTAGGGGGATTGTTCTGAGCGCTCTGTTAGGATTGACCTATCTAACCTACCGCCTGCGAGTCCGTAGCGTTGAGCAGCGAAACCAGGAGTTGGAAGTGCAAGTGGCCGAACGAACCATCGAACTGTTGGCAGCCAATCAGCGGCTAACCCACACTCAGACTGATTTGCAGCAGCGGGCCGATCAATTGGCTGCTCTCAACGAGGTGGGAACGGCTTTGGCCTCCACCTTGGAACTGGACTTGGCTATTGCCCGTATTTTGGAAGAGTTGAAGAAGGTAGTGCCTTATGATAGCGCCTCAGTCCAAATATTAAAAGAGGGCTATCTGGAAATTGTCGGGGAATATGTGGGGGAAAACACATCAGTTGATCCTACCGATGTCGTTGGAATGAAGTTCCCTGTGCCGGGCAATAATCCTAATACCGTTGTCATCGAAACCCGCCGGGCTTATCACGTCCCCGATGCTGTGGCTGAGTATGCTATTTTTTTGGAAGCGATCCATCATCCCATTCAATCGTGGCTGGGTGTGCCCCTAATTGTGCAAAATCGAATAATTGGTATTCTAGCCTTGGATAGCTATACGAAAAACCATTTCAATGACGATTATATCGATCTGGCGACGACCTTCGCCGGGCAGGCTGCCATCGCCATTGAAAATGCCCGGCTCTTTGAGGCAGCGCGTGAGGCTCAGGACAAAGCCGAGGTTGCCAGCCGGGCCAAGAGTACTTTTCTAACCAACATGAGCCACGAGTTGCGCACGCCGCTCAACGCCATTCTTGGTTTTTCGCAGTTAGCCAAGCACAATCAAAACAATCCGGTCGATACGCAGGAAAATCTGAGCATCATCGTTCGCAGCGGAGAACATCTCCTGACCCTGATCAACCAAGTGCTGGATCTCTCCAAAATCGAAGCCGGGCGGATGACTCCCAATCCCACCAATTTTGACCTACAGGCGATGCTGGCTGATCTGCGGGAGATGTTTAGCCTTCAAGCCCAGGGGAAAGGGCTGCAAATCCATTTTGAACAGGCTGATGATCTACCCCGCATTATCCGCACCGATGAGATGAAGCTGCGCCAGGTGTTGATCAACTTATTCAGCAATGCCGTAAAATTCACAGCATACGGCAGCGTCTCACTGCAGGTTAGGGTCGGAGAGCAGGAGGCAGAGATCGAGAGTCCACCAGATACACCTTTGATTTCCTCTGCCCCATCCCTACCCCCTACTTCCTACACCCCACTCCATTTCGAAGTCTCCGACACCGGCCCCGGCATCGACCCGAATGAATGGGAGCATCTGTTTGAAGCCTTTGTGCAATCCGAGAACGGGCACCAAGCGCAAGAAGGTACGGGGCTAGGGTTGCCAATCAGCCGTACCTTTGTCCAACTGATGGGAGGCGATTTAAGGATCGAAAGCAACAAACGTGCCCCTAACCGAGGGGAGGTAACGTCCGCTTCGCCGGGAGGGATTGAGGATGGACCGGGTATCACCTTTGCTTTCCATATTCAAGTCGAGGTTATCGAAGAAATAGCCATGACCAATGAAAAATCGGATCACAAGGGTCAGGTGGTTGGTCTGGCACCCGGTCAACCATGCTACCGCTTGCTCATTGTTGATGATGATCCCATCAACCGGCAGTTGCTGCGCAAGCTGTTTACCAACATTGGGTCGCCGGAGTCGGGCTTTAAGCTTCGAGAGGCGGAAAACGGAAAAGAGGCGATTGAGCTATGGGAAACGTTTGCGCCTCATCTCATTTGGATGGATTTGCGAATGCCGGTGATGGATGGCTACCAAGCCACCAAAATCATCCAAGCCAAACAAGCGAAAAGCCATAATAAAATCTCTAAAATTATCGCTCTCACCGCCAGCAGCTACGAGGAGGACCAAACGGCTGTGTTAGCTATTGGGTGTGATGATTTCTTGCGCAAGCCCTTCCGCGAGACCGACATCTTTACCTTGTTGGAACACCATCTGGGAGTGCATTTTATATATAAATTGAAAGCAGGCAATGTGGGTGTTCCAGCCTCGGTCGCCACTCAAACCGAGTTGGCGGCCGGTCTAACCGCCGTTCCGAAGCATCTGCGGACTCGGTTGGAAAAGGCGGCTCAAATAGCGAATTTGGATGAAGTTGAATCCACAATCAACCAAATTGAGACATATCAACCTGACTTAGCCGGTCGATTAGCCCAACTGGCCGACGCGTTTGATTATCTTGAAATTGTTGCTCTTCTTCAGGAAGTCAACGATGAATAAATCTCAAACCATTCTGATAATCGATGATAATCAAGAAAATTTGCGACTGCTGGTCAATATTCTTAAACAACAAGGTTATAGCATACGACCCACTCTGAACGCCTACCAGGGCTTGATGATTGCCCAGCAGGAAGCGCCCGACTTAATTTTGCTTGATATAAAAATGCCGGAAATGGACGGTTACGAGGTTTGTCAGCGCTTAAAGGCGGATGAGCAAACCCACAATATCCCGGTAATCTTTTTGAGTGCTCTGGATGATGTCTTTGATAAGTTACGGGCGTTTGAAGTGGGTGGGGTCGATTACGTATCCAAACCCTTTCACGAGGCCGAACTACTGGCCCGTATAAAAACCCATTTGACCCTGCGCCACTTGAACCAAGCTTTACAAAACGCCAATGAAGGGTTGGAAGACCGAGTCCAGCTTCGCACTGCCGAGCTGGCCAAGGCCAATCAACAACTGCAAGCCGAGATTGAGCGCCGCACTCGGAACCAACAGGAGAAAGATCGTCTCTTGACAGCGGTTAGTCGGCAAAGCGAGCAGTTACGCGCTATGACCGGCTGGCTCATCGAGTCGCAGCAAAAAAGAAATGGAGAAACTATCGATTTATATGACGAAATTCGTCGAGACATCGCCTTGGCTAAATCAAACCTCGATGTCGTACAAAGCGTGCTGACTAGCGATACATCCCCCATTATTGCCAATCCTCTGGAAAATATCCGGCGGGTCATCGAAAAGATAGAGAGCTACATTGACCAGGCCAACACAACAATACACAAAGCTATAGCCACGAAACAGGATTTGACCGAAAACCCATTACTGGTGCTCTCTTCCCGAGAACGAGAAGTATTGCGCTTGATGGTTGAGGGCAAAACCAATGTAGAAATTGCCGATCTCCTCTCTGTAACACCGGCTACCGTTTATACATATAGCAAGCGTATTAGACACAAGCTCAATATTTCAGACTTGCCCAGTTTGATGAAATTTGCGCTAGAAAATAATTTGTCAGACTGAACAAACTCAAGCATATTTCTTGCTTGGTCTGGATTCTTGTTACGGACCGGGGTTCCGTAACGCAGTTTGGACACCAGTCAAAAATTAGACGGCAGCCAACCTTGCCTCGACCGTAATTTAGACCACCACCCCCCCTCATCGACAAAATTGTCCAGAAATTAGGACAAAACTGTCCCAAAGATCGGACAGACAAACCCCCTTAATTCTGTTATCATAAAGCTCGATGATCCAAATGCCTGACAAGGGAACAACAATGGATACTCCCGGGGATTCATCCTCTTCAATATCTGATGATCAGAATAATACGTGGAACAAGGTTGATACAGCCTTGCAGACTATTCAGGTACACTGCAATCAGTTGCTGAGTCACTACAACCATTTGACTCTGCAGCAGGCCATTACCCTAATCGAGGCTATCGAAATCCAAAACTTCGTACTTCAGGAATTGTTTTCCCAGATGCTCCCCCCGTCACCAAGTAACGAAAAGCGGGATCAACAGGAATAAAGTCGTCGAATCATCAAAGTGAGAGGTAAGTGACAATGAACGTTTACGTTTTTCCCGGTCAAGGCTCGCAAGAGCAGGGGATGGGGCAAGCGCTGTTTGACGAGGTCGCCGAGTTTACCATCTGGGAGCCGGAAATCGATGCCTTACTCGGTTACTCCCTTCGGCAGCTATGCCTTGATGACGCGGAGCAGCGCCTCAAACAGACCCAATACACTCAACCGGCTTTGTACGTAGTCAACGCCCTGCATTATCTCAAAAAACGAGCCGAAGGGGCGAAACCCGATTATGTGGCCGGTCACAGCTTGGGCGAATACGATGCCCTCTTCGCTGCCGGAGCCTTTGATTTTATGACCGGCCTGCGGCTGGTCCAAAAGCGGGGCGCATTGATGGCCCAGTCCAAAGAGGGCAGCATGGCCGCCGTTGTCGGCCTGGGACCCGAACAAATTAGCGAAGCCCTGCAAGCCAATGGCCTGCTGGAAATTGATATGGCTAACTATAACGCCCCCTCGCAGACGGTCATTTCAGGACCCTCTGCCGAAATCAGTCAGGCGGAAGCGGTGTTGAATGAGGCCGGTGCGCGGCTGGTCATCCCCTTGCAGGTTAGTGCTGCCTTTCACTCGCGGCTGATGGTACCCGCTGCGGAACGCTTCGCCGAGTTTCTGGCTCCGTTCGAGTTCAAAGCCTTGGCAATTCCGGTCATTGCCAACGTCACTGCCCGACCTTACCCTTCGGCTCATCCGACTGAGACCATTAAAAAGATGTTGGTTGAGCAGATCACCCACCCGGTGCAGTGGACCGACACCATTCGCTATTTACTGGGCCAAGATGCAACCGATTTTGAAGAGGTTGGTCCAGGTGCGGTTTTAACCGGCCTGGTGCGCCGCATCAAGCAAGAAGCTACGCCTCTGATTGTAACAGAGGAGACGATTGAGGCCGAACTGCCGCCCGAAGCAGAAGAGATAGTCACCGTCGAACCGTCCTCAATCCCTGCCGAAACTATCACTCAAACAGAGCCGGTGTATCCAAAAACTCAGGCCGTCAACGCTAACGCTGAGGTTGAGGATGACGCTGCAACAGAGGCCGCTTTCGCCGAAGATACGGCTATTGAAGAAAACGCCGAGACCATCGCCACTCCTCCGCCAACCAATGGACATAACTTCCTCACCCAGATCACAGCCGAATCGTTGGGCAGCGCCGCTTTCAAAGCCGACTACGGCTTGAAATATGCCTACATCGCCGGAGCAATGTACAAAGGTATCGCCTCCAAGGAACTGGTTGTGGCAATGGGCAAGGCCGGGATGATCGGTTATTTGGGCACCGGCGGCATGTCGCTGGCTGAAATCGAGGCCAACCTACGCTACATTCAGGCGGCCCTGGATGAGGACTATCCTTATGGGATGAATCTGCTGGCCAACTTAATCCAGCCTGAGATCGAAGAACAGACAGTCGATCTGTTTCTACGGTACAGCATCCGCTACATCGAAGCAGCAGCCTATATGCAGATGACCCCCAGCCTGGTTCGCTACCGGCTAACCGGCATTCGTCGCAACCCGGACGGCACCATCACCGTACCGAACCACATTTTGGCCAAAGTCTCGCGGCCTGAAGTAGCGACGCTCTTCATGCAGCCAGCCCCGCAGCGCTATGTTGACAAGCTGGTAGCTCAGGGTCAATTAACAGTCAAAGAAGCCG
>JAGRBY010000325.1 GCA_020433835.1 Anaerolineae bacterium
TTTATTGAAGGGGCCTGGTTCCCTCACCAGATCCCGACCGAACATTGGAAGGCTGATTTTGCCGATCCAAAAACGGTCTACCAAGGTGCCGAACTACCGGTTTGGATTTTGGCCGGTTGGGCAGTCTTTATTTTGTGGGCTTTGGTCTATTTGTGGTTTGGGTTGTCGGAGTTTTAAGGGATTGAACCGTTGGCAGTGTAGCGTGGTATTGGGCCTGGTTATGCTGGGAGCTTCGGCTTGCAGCCAAGAGCCTCACTGGTCCAGCCACAATCAAGCCGCGTTGGCTGCTCTCGATATTGTTGATGCGGGCAGCGTGTGCACAATTGATCATGCGGCAACTATGGCCTCCAGCTTTTTTGTACTGCTGGGGGCCGGTTTGCTAACCGGCTTTAGCCACTGTATTGGCATGTGCGGGCCATTAGTTAGCGCCTTTGCTATGCGCCGTCGCGCCGAACGCCGAGAACTATCCACGCCGCTGGTGCTGTTTCAAACGGGGCGCTTAATAACGTACGGGCTGCTCGGGTTAGCCGCCGGTGTGTTAGGCTCGGTGCTGGTGGCAGTGGTGCGCGATTGGCAAGGCGCTTTTTCTGTGGGTCTGGGGGTGCTGGTGGTGCTGCTCGGGTTGGGACTGTTGGGGTTGTTTCCGCTCCAGCGCTGGATTGCGTCACTGGCTCCGGCCCAGGCGATTGGTCGAGGTATAAAATATTGGCTCGATTCAAACCATCCCGCTGCGCCGTTGGGGCTGGGGATGGCTAACGGGCTGCTACCCTGCGGTCCGGTGTATGCGATGGCCCTGCTGGCAGCCACGAGCGGCGACCCGCTGCGGGGAGCCAGCCTTATGCTTATTTTTGGTCTGGGAACTCTACCCCCGATGTTGGGCTTTGGGTTTTCGGCTTCATTGTTGAGCCTGCAACTACGCGGCTACCTGTATCGAACAGCAGCAGTGTTAGTGATGGTTGTTGGTGTCCAGTTAACACTGCGCGGGTTGGCCCTGTACGGCCACATTCCGCATTCATCTCTTGGGAGCGTAATGCTATGGTAGCCCATACTTCTGAATCGAATGGCGGTTCATTGGTCCATCTTTCTTCCTCTATAGTGGATAAACAGAATGTTTGTGCATTGTGCGGCTTGCCTGCGGCTCGGCACATCACCGAGCGGATAGACAGTAAGTTGCTTACTTTCTGCTGCTACGGTTGTCGGCACGTATACACCATTGTTGCGCCCGATTTAGCCCAAGGTTTTGCTTTGCCGCAAGCTATGGGCCGGGCCGGCCTCGATTTAAAGGCACCATGCTGTCGAGGCATCATTCAAGGCGATCCGGTGGAAGAAGCCAGCCGCCTCATGTCACGGTTGATGCTTAACGCTTTTCTGGCGATGATGGTTATGGTGCTGAGTTTGGCCCTTTACTCTGACTTTTTCTTTAGCGAGTGGGGCGTGTTAGGGCAAGGCACGCGCTCGATACTACAAGCCATCGCCATGCTGTTTGCGACTCCAGCGGTACTTATGCTGGCTCTGCCTATATTAGAAGATGCGGTCTTTACCTTTCAAGTGTACCGGCGTTTAACGACCAGTGCGCTTATCGCTGTGGGTAGTTTAGCTGCTTACGGCTTATCGGTGTACGCCACTTTTACCGGCACCGGCCACACCTATTTTGAAACGGCTACCATGACGCTGCTGCTGGTGACATTGGGCCGCTGGCTCGATGCTCAAACGCAGGTTGAAGGCAATAAAGCGCTCGACAAGCTGCTGGCTCGAACACCGGCGATGGCCAGCCTGATTGGCCCGGATGAAAAAGAAATACGCGTTTCGGTTGAGCAACTGCGATTGGGTAACCGCATTCGGGTACGGCCCGGCGAAAATTTCGCCGTTGATGGCCGGGTTATCAACGGTGAGGGCAGTGTTGATGAGGCCAGCATCACCGGCGAATCGACCCCGGCTTACAAAGGGCCAGGCCATACGGTTTACGCCGGTACGGTTAACCTCGACGGCGCTTTTGTGGTCGAAACTACCCACACCGGCGATGATCGGGTGATGGGCAAATTGATCAAACTTTTGGAAGAGGCGCGGCTGAAACGCGCGCCCATCGAACAGTTGGCCGATAAAGTGGCTTCCTATTTTACGCCAATTGTTATGGGCTTGGCCGGGCTGACGCTTATCTTTTGGACAGTACAATCCGGCTTTGAAACCGGGCTGATGATTGCGCTGGCGGTACTGCTAATTGCCTGCCCTTGTGCGTTAGGTGTCGCCACGCCGCTGACAATCTGGGCGGCCTTGGGGCGGGCCGCGCAAAAGGGTATTCTCATTCGCGACAGCCTGACTCTGGAAAAGCTATCGCACGTGCGGCGCATCTTTTTCGATAAAACCGGCACGCTGACCATCGGTCAATCGACCCTAACCGAAATTGTATGTGACCCCGAGCTAAAATCGCCTGATATCCGCCTGCTGCAAATGGCGGCTTCGCTGGAGGAAGGCTCGGAGCATCCGCTGGCATCTGCTATTCGGGCCGCGGCGGATAAGCGACATCTGACCCAACTGTCGGTCTACAAATTTCGAGCACTGCCGGGATTGGGTGTAACCGGATACATCGACGGTCAGGCCATCTTTGTGGGTAGTTGGCGGCTGGTTGAGCAACAAGAGCTGACGTTGGCCGGTTCCTTAAGACGGTCACGAGAGCGAATGGAGCAGGCCGGATTAACCGTGGTGCACGTCGGTTGGCTGGGCAAAGTGCAGGGCTTATTGGGCTTTGCCGAAAAGGTTCGACCCTCGGCGCAGCCGGCTCTGACCGCGATGCAGCAGCAAGGGTTGGATGTGCAGGTGCTCACCGGCGATAGTGCTGCCGCGGGCGGTGCCTTGAGCCAAAAGTTAGGTGTACCGGTTAAAAGCGAATTGCTGCCCCATGATAAAGTCGAGGCGATTGAAACCGCTGAGGCTCAAGCTCCGGTCGCGATGGTCGGTGACGGCCTCAACGATGCGCCGGCTCTGGCGCGGGCCAGCGTTGGCATTGCCCTTGGCTGCGGTACCGATGTGACACGTGATGCGGCAGATATCAACCTGTTAGGCGATGACTTAACCCAGGTAACGTGGACCACCGCTTTGGCCCAGAGGGTCTATCGCACCATTGGCTGGAATTTGGCCTGGGCGTTCACCTACAATGTTATCGGTATTGGGCTGGCGATGGCCGGGCTGCTGCACCCGGTGTTGGCTGCCGCGGCCATGGTGTTAAGCAGTGCACTGGTGGTGGGCAATTCACTGCGAATATTTAAGTTTTAGACGTAGTTTATAACTTCAACATTTATCTTTCAACATTCATCCTTTAGAAGGAGCGTTATATGAAAGCCGTTTTGGGATATATGAAACGCAATTTTTGGCCGATTTCCTCTATCGCCTTTGGGCCGTGGCACGCCGGACTGCTGCTGCTTATTGTCTCAGGCTTAACGAAGGGGACGATATTGGGGGATTATATCCAGGCGAATTACACCTCGCTCAAATCGATCTTGGTGGTGATTTTCTCATTATACTTTATGGTGGCCTTTATGATGTGGGTGGTGCATCGACCCAAGCCGGAGAAAAAAGAAGTATCAGGCCAGCGCAAGGAAATTATCGGGCTGTCACTCAAGCAGATTTTAGGCTGGGGTTTTTTGGGGATTTTAACGGTGCCGCTGCTGATGGCTGCCAGCGTGTATTCGTATCGAGAATATTTTACGGATACGCTCACCTATATTATGTCGCTCGATTCGGCTGTTAATGCTGGTTTTATATGGTTGATTAGTATCGCGGCCCTGGTAATGACGCCGATTACGGTCGTTTGGTTGGCCTGGATGTGGATTGCCTGGAATCGGGCCGAATATTCGGAGCGCGACATGGATAATTGGAGCTACGAATATGAAGGGTAAGCCGTCCAAAAAAGGATGGCCGCTCAAGACGTTAATTGAGATTTTGCCGGTTATCATTGCCCTGACAGCTATCTTTAGCTATACCACCATCAAAAACGTCACAGATGTCGATTTGGTGACACCGCTAAACCAGGTGTTAGGTGGCGTGCCACTGTGGGTCGCCATTTTAATGGGGCTTATTCTGTTGGTCGGGCTAATGGCGATGGGTTGGTTGATGTATATCTTTACCCGTGCCCCGGTAGCTCCCGACGGCAGTGATGACGAATAGAGTACGTAGAATAGAGAATGGTGTTTGGATACGATGATAAAGATTATTCGTAACAGTGGCTGGCTCACCGGTACGCTCATCTTTTTTATGCCGGTTCTCTTGATCTTCTTCTTGACCAGTCAGATGGGTTACAGCCAGGTGAACGGTAAATTTAAAGAATACCAACAGATTCCGGAGATTACCGCTCTATCGGCTCTGCGGGAACAACCGGCGAAGACAGTGGTGATGCTGCGTGGCCAAATTGCAGCCGAAACCTGTCAGCCAACGCCCTGTGCCGCCGACGATCTGATCGTTTATCGCGAGCGACCGGCCGAGGGGCGCGAGGTGCGTTATCAGGAAGAGTTTGGCGTGTTTTTTCCGGCGTTTGTGATGGCCTTATCAGACGGCAATGTGATGATTGTGCCGAGTACAGATCGGGAGTTGATTATTCAGCAAGAACCCCACGCAGTTCCCAATGGCGATTATCTGCTGACCGGTTTTCAGGTGGGCGATACCGTTACTGTCCAGGGTGAGTGGTCGGCTGAGTCGAGCGGTGTACCGGCCCTGATCGATGTGACCGGCATTACCTGCGGCGATAAGCAAACTCTGATGCGTGATTGGGAGAGTGCTTTCCAAAAAGTAAGCTGGGCTAGAGATGTTTTAGGCGTACTAACGGGACTGGGCATTATCTTGTTGATTATTCAACTGCGCCGCAGCCGCCGCGACAATCATAATGAGGAGACAGAAGAATGGCATCCCCCGACGACAACAACGAAGGCTCCACCAGCATCGCCATGATTATGGTGGTGTTTACGGTGCTGGCGATAGTTATTATAGCGGTGCTAACCATTACGGCTATTATGATGGGGCCACCTGTTGTTTAGAATTAAATGGGGTAGGGGATAGGGATTATGGATTGTGGGGTAAAAATCGTAATCTTTGAACTAACTAACTAACCATCTATCCACTCCTATCCAACTAACCAGGCCGAAGCCTAATCACCTAGCTAAGTGTTGGACTATTCACATGTCGGAAGAATATACCCTGATTTTTGCTATACTGGTACAGGGCCCCACAACTCAAAATGAGAGCTAACGATGGCAAAACCAACTTTTTTCGATTATCCAAAGTTTCGTGAAACAAAAATTCCGAAAATTAGACTGTCCCATTGGAAACCAGTTACCCTGTATACCAAGTACCGGTGGGTTGTACAGGCTTTAATCGTCATTTCGTTTGTGCTTGTGCCGGCGATGCGCTGGCTCAAGCTTGATTTTACCAACAACCAGTATTGGATACTGGGTCGCGAAGTGTCGATGATGCTGGCCTTGCAAGCGGTGGTTGTCCTCTGGCTTGGTACCTACTTTGTCAACTTTTTTGAGAATTACTTTGTCGGCCGCCTGCTGTGTGGCTGGATATGCCCCTGGGGTTTGCTCAACCGGCTGGGCATGATCATCAACCATATTTTGCGACGGCACAAACGGCGGTCGTTGATTTTAGTAACGGCCAACCTGATTTTCTCGGCCACAGCCACGCTGGTTGTCATGAATTGGGTAGTTGACCTGAAGACCATGTTCATGCCGCAGCACCCCTACTTCGCCTATGTATGGGGAGCGTTCGCGCTGCTGGTGCTTATCGGTTTTGTGGTGCTGCATCTGCTGGGCTTTAAGTTCTGCGAAGGCTTTTGCCCGTTTGGCATGTATCTGACCGTGGTAACCCAAAAGAACTCGCTGCGTATCACGTTTGACAGCAGCCGAGCCTGCGTCGATTGCGGGCTATGCACGCAGGTCTGCCCGATGGATCTCTCGCCCCGTGAGATGGATTTCAAAGACTCAATGAACGGCGGCTTTGGTCAGTGTATCCTGTGCGGCGACTGCATCGACGTGTGCCAAAACCGTATGGCGCTGGAAGGGTTGCCGGCCCCCCTGCGTTGGAATACCGAGCAAGAAATTATTCCCTTGCTGCCTCTGGAAAATTCATCCCGCTAGAGCTATTACATCCATGACCGAATTACAACAATCGTCTCGTCCAAGTCGTCCTTTTGCGCCTCGTCCCACAACGCAAATCGCTATCGGTTGCGTTGTTGTTCCGGTGATTTTGGCGCTCGTTATCTTTGGTATCCTATTTTACGTTAGAACCCACACCACTGCCCAACTGACGGTGCCGAAAGGTGATGTTGCCTTTGTGCGCACCCTGCCAGAAGAGACCGCCCCACTGATTGCCCGTTTTGGATCGGGCCGCGCTTTAGAGATTACCGGCCGCACCGAAGATTGGCGCTGGCTGGAAGTGCGTTTGTGGGACGATCGACAAGGTTGGATTCTGCGCCCGCTCGATATTTTGGTCTGGCGGCTCGATGCTGATGTCGTTGTCCCCAACCCGCCGGATACCCAGCCGGAAGTGGTGACGTCGGTGGAAGAAGCGATGCTGTCTGTTCCAGCCACCTCATTTACGATGGGCAGCCCGACCGGCTTGGGCGAGGTCGATGAAACGCCGGCCCATCCTGTGAGTATATCAGCCTTTGAGATTGACCGCACCGAGGTAACGGTCGGCCAGTATTGGCAGTGTATCGAAGCCGAAGCCTGCGAGCCGCCGACTCGTGATGCCAGCAATACCGTGGTTAACTACCTCAATGATCCAGCCTATGATAATTATCCTATGGTCAACGTCGCCTGGACCGAAGCCAATAATTACTGCCTGTGGCGCGGCAAACGGCTGCCCACAGAAGCCGAGTGGGAATTGGCCGCCGGTTGGGATATCGACAAAAACGCCAAGTTTTTGTGGCCGTGGGGTAGTGATCCAACCTCGGCGGAAGTAAATGCCGGTGAAACCTCGCTAGGACAGGCTGCGCCGGTCGGTAGTTTTGCCGAAGATATATCGCCGGTGGGAGCGCTGGACATGGGCGGCAACGTCAGCGAGTGGGTTTTCGACTGGTATAAGGCCGATTATTATAAAATTGCCGATGATACCGATCCAATTGGTCCGTCTCAGCGGCGTGGCGAAGGTACGGGCCGGGTTGTGCGTGGTGGATCGTTTAACACCCCGATTGAAGAAGCCAGGACAGCCAATCGCCGTAATCAGGCCGATGAGTATGGCTATCCGGATGTGGGCTTTCGCTGCGCGCGAGATGGGTAAAACATGACAAATTCCTGATTTTAGCCATAATCAGTAGAGCGCAGCAGCCTGAGCAGACTGAGAGTCAATGTCATATTAAGGGTGCAGTTGCGGTCTACTGCTAAGAGAGAACCACAATTTTGAAAATAACAAAGTGAGGAGAAAATGTAATGACCGTTTTTCAAAAGTTTCTACTGGTGAGTATCGCAGCCCTGGTGCTGCTGGCGGCGTGCAACTCAGAGTTGGACGAACTGCCAACACCAACGCCGGTTGATGCCGCATTGCAGCGCCTTAACCAGCCAGTGGCTGAGAATGAGTCGGTAGAAGAGGCTGATACAGAAAAAGCCGAAGAGCCGGTGGCCGAAACCGGCGACAGCGATATTGCCGCTGTATTTTCACAAAGTGGCTGTATTGCCTGTCACGCTGTGTCGGAAGATGCCCCGCCGGGCGTTGGTCCCGCTATGCCTGGAGTTATTGAACGTGCTGAGGAAGCCATTGCGTCGCCGGATTACTCCGGTGAGGCTAAAACGGTAGAAGAATATCTGCGCGAGTCGATTTTAAATCCGGCAGTTTATATCGAGCCTGACTATCAGCCGGTTATGCCGACCACTTATGAGGATACGCTCACGGATGAGCAGGTCGATCAATTGGTTGAGTATCTGCAGACCTTTCACTAAAACAAACGCACTGCGTGCTTAAAAAGCGGCGACCTTTTACAGGCCGCCGCTTTTTATTTTGTCTAAGTTTGTCAGCCGTCTGTATCGATCTATAATGAAGCCACCTTATTAGATGATATTGCGTGAGGGCAAACTATGGATGATCGAATTTTTAATTTTAGTGCCGGACCGGCGGTGTTACCGGT
>JAGRBY010000326.1 GCA_020433835.1 Anaerolineae bacterium
GAAGCGCCGCTCCGAACTAAAAAGAAAATTCCACATAAGATACAGGCTACCCCTAACATACGCTCCCAGCCTACGGTTTCTCCAAAGAAGAAGCGACCGATCAAAAGTGTAAAGACATAGGTTAACCCCACCATCGGGAAAGCCAGGCTAAAATCGAGCTTTGATAAAACGTCGAGCCACAAAACCGCACTAAGCCCATAAAGCCCAAACCCGACAATGATCCATGGTGTTTGTAGCAGTTTGAAGATACCGCCTAGCCCATCCGACAAACTGACACCATCAATCGCATTAAGTCCAAATTTTAGCGAGGTTTGCCCGGCCGATAAAAGCATAATGGAAACAAGACCTAATAAGATTGTACCAACCACCTGACGATTAACCTCCGTTTTTTGCATAGCTTCACCTGATTTTAATTAATTTTAGTGTTGATTCTTGTAGATAGTCACGTTGCCGCTTGAGAACACCACCGGTAGTTCTTGAAGATATTGAGGCCGGCCGATGGCCTGCTCGGAGACTCCATAAAAGATGTAATCACTGGCCGGCGATGTCGATGGCTGATCGCCTCGGTAGAAAGCTTCAACTTGCGCTTTTTTGTCTTCGGCTGCCACGGTTTCAAATGGATGACCATAAAATGCTCTGGCTCCAGTTTGGCCCGGCACCCACATGCCGATACGCGGCGAGGCCAAAACAACGTCGTCCGGCTTCGTGTTATCGCGCAGCCATTGGAACGCAGCCGCTTCATCGTCTTGAATAAAAAGCACCGATGTGGTCAGTGAATCGATCGTCTGTTGCTTTATGAATAGAATCGGCAACCCCCAAACCAGCAGCGTTTCCAATAAGCCAACGACCACTACACTTAAAACGATCCTCTGTTGAAACAATGTGCTTCGTTTACTCTGGGTCAACCAGCGGCGTAGACCAATAGCCGCCAAAATCGCCAAGGGAATATGCAAACCAGTGATAAAGCGACGTTGCAACGTAAATGGTACATACAGCAGCCCAATCGAGATTATCACCCATAAACAAAGCAACCATTCCCCTTCAGAAGTTTCCCGGCCTTTCTGCCGTATGATATGAACAATTTTGATGAGAGCCAACCCACCAATAATACCAAAACCAAGGATAACATTCATCACCGGCGGCGTAGACGTTACATTCTGCGCGTTCCAGCCGGCCAAAATGGGGTTGGTTATAGTCACCCAATACTGGTAGCCCACCACTGGCAGCGAGCCACCAACCACGCCTAGTGTAGGCCAAATGTGTGACCAGAGCAAACGCCCTTTGTGGATGAGGACAGTTCGACCAATCAAAGCCGCCAAGAGAAGCCAAACAATAACAACTGCAAACGGCAGTACAATAGCCAAAAGTATGGCTAAGAGAGTCGGCATAACGATTCGAGATAGAAGCAATGCCTGGGTATAAGGCCAGACGACCTGCATAAGCACAAGCAGCATCAACATCAGACCGAGCGGAAAGTGCGGATTGGCGTGTAGGCTGTAATGAACAAATGCTTCCGGTACCCAAAAATCGATAGGGAAGGCCCCAAAAATAAGCCCCAACCAGCCTAGGCCTGATGCTGTACCGATTAACAGGAAGGCCAGCCGCCGCTCCACGATGCTCATCGTGATATGAGCGATGAAACGATAGACCGTGAGAAGCAGACCAACCCCGGCTAACAGCCGCGCCAGATGAAACACAACTACAAGCGGCAGTCCGGTCAATCGCGCCACGTGGCCTAACCCCACATAAAAGGTAAAAAGAAAAGCACCGGCGTGTGGTTCGGGGGTGTAGGTCAGGTGAAATAGCCAATGACCGGTCGCGCCTTGCTCCATTTTGGCTAAGTATGAGTGACCATCAAGCGGGTTGACTAAAATTCCGGTAAAGTTCCAGCCGGGGGGAGTCATTGCCCATGCGATAAGCAAAGGTAGTGCGCTAACGGCTACAATGAGTACCGTCCACATCATTACCCAGCGCCATTCAGCCGATGTTACCAATACCTGGAGAGGTATCGAGCGAGAGTCTTTTAAGCGGTTTAAGCTGTAGTCTGAGGATTCTTTATAAGACACACCAAACAGCCTCAATCAGGGTTACCGGAGATAAACGGAGACACTACATAAAGCCCATGGTAGTCGATAGGCCGATCAATTGTCAATTCTGTCAGAACAACAGCCGGAGTAACCCGAATAGACGGTGATGCCAAAAAAAGCGAGCATCAACGTTGATGCTCGCTTTTACTCAGGTATTCCGTTAAGAAATCAGCTTAGATAGTTCTTTAACCTACTCTAAATCGACATCGGTCGGGGCTTCATCCTCCTCAAGTTCAAAGGCCACTTGTGTTTCGGATGAAGATTTGCTCTTTGAGGCGGGTTTAGGGTTGGGCTTTTTCTCAGCTTTGGCTTTCTCGGCTGCGGCCGACATAATGGGATCAGCAATGCGTAGACCTTTTGCTTCCCGTACTTTGTTTTCGATTTCCATCATCATATCGAGGTTGGCTTCCAGGAAGGTCTTGGCGTTTTCACGGCCTTGAGCCAGACGCGTATCGCCATAGGAGTAGAACGCGCCGCGCTTGTCGACAATATTTTCGCCAACAGCGATATCGAGCACATCACCCGAGCGTGAAATACCTTGATTATACATGATGTCGAATTCGCAAACGCGGAAGGGAGGAGCCACTTTGTTCTTTTTCACCGTCACTTTGGTTCGGTTACCGATTACCTCGCCGCTGTCTTTAATAGCCTGAGTGCGGCGAATATCAAGGCGAACAGAAGCATAAAAACGCAGCGCCATCCCGCCGGTTGTGGTTTCCGGGTTACCAAACATCACGCCGATTTTCTGGCGAAGTTGGTTGGTGAAAATGAGCATACAATCACTTTGCTTAACTGTGCCGGCCAACTTGCGCAGTGCCTGGCTCATCAGACGGGCTTGCAAACCCACATGCGAGTCACCCATCTCGCCTTCAATTTCCGCGCGGGGAACCAGCGCCGCCACACTATCAACCACCACCACATCGACTGCTCCGGAACGAACCAGCGCTTCGGTAATTTCCAGCGCTTGCTCACCTGTATCGGGCTGCGAAACATACAGATCGTCAATCATAACCCCACACTTTTCCGCATAGGTGGGATCGAGCGCGTGTTCCACATCAACAAAGGCTGCTACGCCGCCTTGCTTTTGCGATTCAGCAATGATATGCTGACACAACGTCGTCTTACCCGAACTTTCAGGCCCATAAATCTCGATGATACGACCTTTAGGCAGACCACCAATCCCCAAAGCCAGGTCTAGCGATAGACAACCGGTTGGAATCGTTTCGATATTCAGCTCATTCCGGTCGCCTAGCCGCATGATCGTGCCTTCTCCAAAACGCTTCTTTAAGTCATCCAAGGCTACCGCCAGGGCTTTTTCCTTACCATTATTTTGTTGAACCTTGGCCACAGTGTTTACCTCCGTGATATAATAAAATAACACATATGTTCTAAAGCATTGTGATATTGTAGCACAAGCGTTCTTTTGAGTCAATATTTTTATCGCGCTTTTAACCAAATTGTTCTCAAATCGTAATGGTTTTTTCACACTTTTTTCGCATTCATCCTTTATAATAGCGCTGTTGCCGAAAATTATTTTTTGCGTAGAAAGGTTAAACCCGGCTATAATAAAATTTGCTCTTCTTATGATAGTTTAGTGTTCGATAATGGCGTCGAAGGCGAGGCTATCCATAAAGACTGTCGACCAATCATCATCCCCCACAAAAATTTAGTGTCCAAGAATGTCTAAAATAGAGGAGACTCAATGCAATTTGCCACTATTACGCTTATTGTTGAAATCTTGTTCTACCTTGCACTGTGTGCCGGGGTTGTGGCCCAGTTAAGAGGGGCTTACAAATGGCACGATCGTTTTCAAGCGCCCGTCGTTGTACTCAATATATTTTTTATTCTGTTTGTTATGTTCCCCACCTTTAGAGCCGTTGTCTTCAATCCTAACTCCGGCGGCCTGAGCGAGGTGCCCACCCTCGTTACGGCCATCCATGGTGCGCTTGGCACGATTGCTCAGGGGCTTGCTATCTACTGTCTTTTATCCGGCTTTAAGATCTTGCCGCGTAAGATTGGCGTTTTACGCTACTGGATGTGGGCCACCTTTGTGGCTTGGACGGCTACAGTCTTATTTGGTGTTGGCATCTACTTTGTTTACTACATGGGCAACTCCGACGGAACCGGAACCGGCACTGAAGGGGCCTTGATTGCCGAGCACGATGAAACCGTCATCGAAGTGGTACCTGCCACCTCCGACACGCCGGTTGGGGGTGAAGAGTTGGTCGAAGAACACGCCGAGGTCGTTGCTGAGGTGCCGCCGGCCGAAACCGAAGCCCCCGTCGATACCGCCGCGCCGACCGAAGAGCTGATAACCGAGCACGCCGAAGAAATCATTGAGATTGAACCGGAAGTGGAACCGGCCGCCACCGATGAAATTGTCAATCCGGTCGTCGAACCGACCGAGGTTCTGGTCGATGAACACGGTGAGATTATTATCGATGCGCCGTCGGAAACGTCCGGCTCCGCCGCCTCCGGCCCCATGGTCGATGACGGTGATACCGAAATGGATGACCTTATCTCCGAACACGCCGAAGTTGTCATCAATGTCACCGAGCCGCAATACACCGGCGAGCTTGGTGTGGTGAACTGGCAGCAGCTTAACCCGACCAACGCCGGCCCTGGCCCGCGTTACGAGCACGCTATGGAATACAACCCGGCCACCAACCAGATCTTCCTCTTTGGCGGGCGCGACGGCAGCCAAATTTACAACGACATCTGGGCTTTCAACATGGATACCTTCACCTGGCGGCGACTCGCAGCCAACTCACCCACCGCACCCCAGGCCCGATATAGCACCGTGATGATTATCGATGAAAGCGGCCAAAACCTCTACGTTTCCACCGGCCATAGCCAGGGCGGCCAAAACTTTAACGATGTTTGGCATTTGAACCTGGCCACCGAAACCTGGGAAGATGTCACGCCCGCCGGGGGCCCCATGCCCGAGGCCCGTTATGGTAGCCCCGGCGGCAACTTGAGCGATGACCTGGTGGTTACCCACGGCTTCGGCACCACCCGCTACGATGACACCTGGCGTTTCGACACCGCCACCGACCAATGGCAAAACATCACCCCGCCGGGACAACTGCCTTTGCGGCGCTGCCTCTTTGCCGCCACAGCGGCGCTGGGCAACTCGCTGGTTATCCACGGCGGCTGCGCTACCCCGTTTGGCGACTGTTTCCTTGACGATGCCTGGGTGCTCAACACCGACACCAACACCTGGCGCGAAATCACCAGCGATGTCAAGCCGGTCGGTCGCCAGTATCACACCCTGGTCCCCGCTATTTCATCACAAGGCGATTTCCGAGCGATTTTGTTCGGTGGTCAAGATGCCAGCCAGTCTGCCCGTAACGATGCCTGGATTTTAGACGTGGCTAGCGGCAACTGGGTTTTGGTTGGCCCGCAAGGTGCGCCGCCGGCCCGTTACAATCACGGAGCCGTCTGGATCCGCGGCTACGGCATGATCATCTACGGTGGCCGTAACGACAGCGGTGCCTTAGGCGATATGTGGTGGGGTGACTTCTAAGTCGAACTTTACTCCTTGGGGAGGGATGATCGCATCGGCGATTATCCCTCCCTTTGCTTCACCCAATTGCACCGTGACCGCATGTGACAACCGTAAGCCTGATCGATAGCAATTTTCTATGACCAACACCCAAAACTCCCGCTGCAACTTCCCATATGGCCCCATCCTAATCGTATCATTGCTGGTTCTGCTGGCTTTGGCCCTGCGCGTCTATCAGCTTGATTCCCACAGCCTGTGGTACGATGAACTGCTTGAGCTTGATATCGCTCAGGGACCTTTTTTGGCTATCGGCCCGCAACTGCCGCGCCACGCCGCGATGCCGCTGGATTACTATCTAATGCACGCCTGGATCAAACTGGGCCGGCAAGATTTTTGGGTGCGTCTCCCGGCCCTCTTTTTTGGCGTGCTGGCTATTCCGCTCACCTACGCCCTGGCCCGCCGTATGATCAACCGGCGGGTCGGCTATCTGGCCGCTGCGCTGATGACGACGGCCTTTTTTGCCGTTCGCTACAGCCGCGAGACGCGCCCCTATGCCATGCTGCTGGTTTTTACGCTGCTGGCCTTTTTGGGGCTGTGGCAGGTGTATCGCACCCATAAAATGCGCTATTGGGCCGTTGCTATCGCGGGGTTGGGCGGTGCCGCCCTCAGCCACTATTTCTCGCTTTTTCTCCTGCTGCCGATGGGGCTATTTGTCGCCGGTCACCAGCTTTACCACCTGAGGCAGTTTATCTTCTGGCGGCATACGGCTTGCTTTGCTGTAGCTGTGCTGGTACTGGCTATCCTTTTTGCCCTCAACGGGCGCATTCTGGTGCTGTACAGCGTTAGCTACCGCTTTAGCAACGTGGTCAACCAACCCGAAACCCTGGCTTTACCGGCGGAGGAAAAACCGAACCACGGCTCCGGTCCGCCCTTAGACCCCGGCTTTTTTGTCACCGATGTGCTGTCGCCTCTGTCCACAACCGCGCCGCTGACTCTACTGTGGTACAGCGCTTTCTTTCTTATCGCCGTGCTGGCGCTGGTGCGGCCTGGCTCAGCCCCAACCAAGGCGATACTGCTGCTGCTCGGCTGGTTCATTCTGCCGATTCTGCTCGTGTATACCTTTTTATTGCATCGCGGCACCTTCTATGCTACCCGCTATATCCTGTACGTGCTGCCGGCCTATTTGATTTTGGTCGCCTACGGCATCGACCGGCTGGCCGCTTTCATCGTACCGCCGACGATGACCAGGCTACCCTATCGCCGAGGCCTTTTAGCTGGGGTGCTAACGTTGCTGCTGGCTCCGGCGCTTAGCGCTCAATATGACGATCTCCACAGCTACTACAGCGCCGATGCCCGCGAAGATTGGCGAGCCGTCGGCCAGTTGTTGTATAATCACGCCGCTCCTGATGATGTGGTCATTGCCGTTAAAGCCGAGCCGACCATTAACTGGTACTACCCGCCCGCGGCGGCTCCCTTTGAAACGTACGGGCGCAGCGACCCCATCAATGCGGCTTTGCGGCAGCACAAGCGCCGTTGGTTTGTGTTGAGCAGCTACTCGTACCGGCGCGATGAAAATCTGCGCAATTGGCTGGCTCCACGCGCCGTGAAGCTGGTTATCGACCGGCGGGTGGTAGTTTACTTGCAGGAAGACGGCAAAACCACCGCCGATTTACTGGCCGAGGTTAAACAGTTCACCCTGCCGCCCAACGCCATCACCTACGCCTATCTGGCCGAGCAGTTCAAACAGTATGGCGATGTTGAAAGCAGCCGCGCCTTTTACCAACAGGCCATCGCGCTGGCCTCCTCATCAGGGCTAAAAGCGCAATACGAGGCCCGTCTGGCCGCACTGCCCCATGTAAGCGATACTCTTTTGGAATAGTTAGCTGACCGCTTTTGGATAACAGCCGTGATTAAAACACTCCGTGACTTTATCGCCTGGCCGATTGCAGCCCTCCTGCTTTTCTTCACGGCGCGGCGCTGGCTGTTTTTGCTAGCCGCCTTACAGCCTCGACGGGCGAATGTCGATGCCCTGCCTACGTCTGCTGCGCTGCCCTCGGTGCTGCTGCTGGTGCCGGTTCGCAACGAAGCCGAGACGCTGCCGGTTTTCTTTCCCGCCCTCGACCGGCTCGATTACCCCAGCGACAAACTGACCGTGGTTTTCATCAACGATGGCTCCACCGACGCCGGCGAAGCCGTATTGCAGCACTGGACTGCCCCTCGCGACCAGTGGCACACCCTCTCGTTAGCGCACAATCGCGGCAAGGCCAACGCCCTCAACGTGGCCCTCGCCCGCTTTATTCAGGGCGACATCATCGCCATCTACGACGCCGATGAGCAGCCTGCCCCTGATGTTCTCACCCATTTGGTTGCGCCCTTTGCCGAAGCGCGGGTCGGCGCGGTGAGCGGGCAGCGGGCGGTCGGCAACAGTTTAGCCAGTCCGGCAGCCAGTTATACCGCGTTTGAAAACCTGGTGCATCAGTTTATTACCATGGGCGCTAAAGATCGGCTCCATC
>JAGRBY010000327.1 GCA_020433835.1 Anaerolineae bacterium
CAGTAGCGTCACTATCGGCTTTCGCGTTACGCCGGAGCTGAAAAATATTATCCGATTCGTGGATGATCCAACCATCAGTATAACGGTGGTCAATGACGAGCCGATAAATTCGAAAGCGGAACAGGAAAAAACAGAACGCGAAGCTGCCTTAGATCACCTTATTGCCGAAATGAAAAAGGCCTAACATTAGTACCTATTCCTTACAAAATTGATAGACTCGAACACCGTCGGAAAATGCTATAATAGAGAGTATAACTTTGGTAGTGTCTCTGAGTTTTCGCCATGAGTATAGCCAACTGATTTAAGAACACAGATGCGCAGGATTGACGGATTTTTTTCTGTATTTTTTAATCCGCTCATCCTGCCAATCCTGTTCTTACCAATGGCAAAAACGAATGACACGAACTAACTTTCATCTTTTTAAGCAGGAGTTAACTGTATGTCGCTCCCTGCTCGAGCGATTGCCAAAAAAGGGACTCAACCTCTGCGCTCCATAAAAACTAAATTTATACTGCTGCTGTTAGCGGTCTCCATTTTACCGTTGATGGGGGTCGGCTGGTTTACCTATGCTGTTTCAAAACGTCTTTTGCAAACACAAGTGTCAAACCAGCTTATTACAATACGCAATTTAAAGGCCGAGCAGTTTGAAATCTTTTTCACCGAAACGGAAGAAGATATTCGGCTGATTGTAAAGCTGCCCACAATCATCCGGGCGATCCAAACATTCAGCAATTCAGACTCTCAAGCAGCTCATATCCCAACCGCGGACACGGATGGCGTGTTCTCTCCGATTTTTCAAGAAATTTTGGATACCGAAGGGTACGACAATCTGTTTCTCCTCTCGTCGACTGGTGCTATTGTTTACCAACACCACCCGAACCAGGCCGCAGTAGACGCCCTTTCCATGCTGAAAACGGAGTGGTTGACAGCGTTTCAAGCCTCTTACAATCCTATAATTGCCCCCCAACTGATAATGTCTTCCGACGCAGATAATCAAATCTATAGTTTTGTGGCCGCACCCATTACGGTCGATGGTACGCTGATCGGGGTGTTTGTTTATGCCCTCTCAACCAGCAGAATCGAGCAAATTTTACATAGCCAAACCGACAGCACCGTTTATCAAAGCCAAATATCGCTCTATTTGATAAGCCCCGACCAGAACATCTATTCAAACCTGCCTCTCGATGGTGACGGAATAGAGAATCAAACACCCGATGAAAGCATCCTTCAGCACGCCCTAGTTGGTCAAACCAAAGTTGAGCACATCGTTAATGATCAAGATGTGTCGATTATAAGTGCCTACCAACCTCTAACGGTGATGAATCAAACGTGGGCATTGGTCGCGGAAACCAGAGAGGATCAGGCTTTTGCGGCGTTGCGCGCTTTACAAATTTGGGCTTTGTGGAATGTGGTGTTTATTATTATTGTCGTAACCGGCCTGGGAATTTTAATTGCCAGGACTATTACGCGCCCTATCTCCAACTTAACGCATGCTTCAACTGCGATAGCCCAGGGAGATTGGAGTCAACCGGTCGAAGTGATGAGCCAAGATGAAATTGGACTACTGGCTCAATCATTTAATACTATGCGCGTGCAGTTGCAACAGGCATTTGAAACGCTGGAAGAGCGTGTCCAAAAACGGACGCGCGCGCTGGAAACCACCACAGAAATCAGTTACCAATTGACGGCGATATTAGACCTGGATGAGATTCTCACGTATGTCATCGATCGCTTGCAAGCCGAGTACGATTTTTACAACACCCACATTTATCTTTTAGAGGACGATGAAAAACTGGTTTTGGCGGCCGGTACAAATCCGGCCTGGACCCAATTAAAAAAAGCAAACCACACCATTCACCTCAATACCCAGGGTAGTCCGATTGCTCACACAGCGCGAACGCGTGAAATTGTCATCATCAACAATGTTCACCAAACCGATACGTGGGTATCGAACTTTATTTTACCCACAACCAAGGCCGAAATAGCCGTCCCCATTATGGTCGGTGTGGCGGAAGATTTGGAGGGGGTATTGGATGTTCAAAAAAATGAGCCGGACAGCTTCAGCGAAAGTGATGCGCGTTTGCTGCGATCATTGGCCAATCAGGTGGGGGTGGCTATTCACAACGCGCGTCTGTACAGTGTAGTCCATCATGAATTAGCCGAACGCGAACGGGCGGAAATAGCCTTGCAGGCCGCTCACGATGAATTAGCCGCCCGAGCAAAGCAGCTTGAAGCCCAAAAGGATGAGCTAGTAAAAGCCAAAGAAGCCGCCGAAGCCGCCAGCCGAGCCAAGAGCGAATTTTTGGCGAATATGAGCCATGAACTGCGCACCCCGCTCAACGGCATTTTAGGCTACACCCACATTCTCAAACAAGAGCCTCAGTTAGCGAAACCCCAAAAAGAGGGGTTAAACATTATTCAACAAAATGGCGACCACTTGCTAACCTTAATTAATGACATTCTTGACCTCTCTAAAATTGAGGCCCGCAAGGTAGAAATTTATCCGACCGACTTTCATCTACCCAATTTCTTAACCAGCATTACCGAAATCTATCGTATTCAAGCCATGCAGCGTAATCTCACATTTAAGTACGAACTGTTAAGCCATCTACCCACAGGCGTTCACGCCGACCAAAAGCGGCTCCGTCAAGTTATTATCAATTTGCTGGATAACGCTATTAAATATACAAACACCGGCCAAATTTGTTTTCGAGTCAAAGAACTTGATGCCCCAGAAGAACACTATGGCCTCAAGATAATTCAATTCGAGGTGGCCGACACAGGCATCGGTATCGCCCCCGACCAAATCGACAAAATATTTTTACCCTTTGAACAAGCCACAGAAATTCGGCGTCGGGGCGACGGCACAGGGTTAGGTTTGGCTATTGCCTATCACTTAATTATGCTTATGGACAGCGAGCTAAAGGTTCAAAGCGAACCGGGGGTTGGTTCTACCTTTTGGTTCGATTTGCCGATAAACGTGGTCTCAGAACCTGTTGAAAAAACCAAATCAAGCCAGCATCCTATTCTGCGTTACGAAGGCCCTCCACGCACCATGTTGGTTGGCGACAGTAACAAGTCAAACCGAACGGCGCTCATCAATCTACTAGAGCCGGTCAACTTTAAAGTCATTGAAGCTCTGGATAATGAAGAGGTCATCGCCAAAGCAAAAGCCGCGCAGCCTGACCTTATTTTTATCACCCTTCCCCTACTGGCAACCATGAGACCTGATTTGGTTCAAGAATTTGAGCATCACATCGCCACATCATCCGTACCAATCGTAATAACCTCAGTTGAAGAAACAAGCAAAGAGACGTATCATGAATTATTATCAAACTATCAAGCTTTTTTACCCAAACAAGCTTCGGTAGAGGATCTCTTTGCTGTGATTCAAGCGCATCTCAACGTCATCTGGGTTTACGAAGACCAAGATCCGGAAGATAGAGAAACCGCACCTTACAGTCTAGAGCAACTTATGCAGATTGTAGCACCGCCGCCCGCCGGTGAAATGAAAATTTTATTCGAACTGGCCATGATGGGCGACATGGCCGGTTTACAAAAACGGGCAGAACAACTTAAAAAAATCGACCATAAGTACGTACCCTTCGCCACCAAACTAAGCGCCCTTGCCAAAAATTTCGACGAAGAAAAAGCCCTAGCCCTTGTAGAAAAATACATGAAGAGGAGAGAATGACTACCAAACCAGAAAAATTCGTCACCAATCTCACAGCTAATCACGGAACCCATACTATCTTGATCGTCGATGATAACCGCGATAACTTAGCCGTTCTATCGTATTATCTCAATACGTACGGATTTCGGGTTTTAGTAGCCCGTAATGGGGAGAGCGCCCTCCAAAAAGCGCTATATGTTAAACCGGATATTATTTTGCTCGATGTCCTCATGCCGGGCATCGATGGCTTTGAAACCTGCCAACGGCTAAAAGAAAACCGCCACACACGCGATATTCCCGTTATTTTTATGACCGCCCTAACCGAAGCCGGTGACAAAGTAAGAGGCTTTCAGGTTGGCGGGGTCGATTATATCACCAAGCCACTGCAACATGAAGAAGTGTTAGCGCGGGTTAGAACCCATCTTAGCATCCGCGACCTTACCCACAATCTGCAAGATCAAGCCAATCAACTCCAACGTATGAATACCGATTTGGTCAAACGGACCATTCAATTAGAAACCAGCAGCCAACTCGGCCAACAAGTCACGTCTATTCTTGATTTAGATGAGTTGATGGCGCGGGTGGTTGAGCTAATCCAATTTAAGTTTAACTACTATTTCGTCAGCATCTGGTTGATAGAGGAACAGCAAGGAGCTGTTATTCTGCGAGCCGGAGCAGGCTTAGACAAAAACTCACCGTTGTCTCCCGGCTCTCAACTTTCTATTGAAGACACCAAATACGCTGTTGTCTGGGTTAGCCAAAGCGGCAACGCCTACCTAACAAACGCAACAGATAAAACTAAAAAATTGCTGGCACCCCACGCTTTTCCAAAAGCCCAATCCGAATTAACGCTTCCTCTAAAAATTGGCCAGGAAAGCATAGGTGTGCTCGATATTTTGAGTAACCGCTTCTCAGAATTTGTCGAAGAAGATATCGTTGTACTCCAAACGTTGGCCGATCAGATTGCTATTGCTATCCGAAACGCAGAATTTTACAAGGTAGAGCAGCGACGCCGGCGGCTGGCTGAGTCGTTAGAATACACGGGTCGCGTACTATCCGGCACGCTCGACATTCGCCATGTGCCCGGCCGTATTCTCGATGAAGTAGCTAATGTGGTACCTTACGAACGCGGACTGCTGCTGCTGCACCGGGGTGATACCCTGCAAAGTGTCGCCCAACGCGGCTTCCCCGATCACGAAACCACGCTGCCCCTCAGCATCTCCATTCGCTCCGGCGATATCTTCAAACGCATCACCAAACTGCGCCGTCCGCTGCTGATCAACGATGTCACCAAAGACTCCGGTTGGCGACAGCTCGAATGGCTGCCGATAAACCACTCGTGGCTGGGGGTACCCTTAATTGCCAAAAGCAAAGTCATCGGCATGATGTCCCTTACCCGCGAAATGATTAATGCGTTTAGCCTCGATGATGTCACTGTGGCGTTAGCCTTTGCCGGACAAGCCGCTATCGTACTGGAAAACGCCGGCCTGTATGATGAAATCAGTCAGCTTAACGAAGATCTTGAACGCAAAGTAGCCCAGCGCACTGAAGAACTCAAGAAAGCCTACAAAACCCTGGAACAGCTCGACCAAACCAAAACCGATTTTATCAACGTCACCTCGCACGAGCTGCGCACACCGCTTTCCGTCATCAAAGGCTATACCCAAATTCTGGCGATTTTACCTCCCGTCAGCAAAAATGAGAAGGCCAAAGAATTGTTAGGCGGCATCAATGCCGGCGTCAACCGCCTCCATCAAATCGTCAATACCATGCTCGATGTCGTCCGCATCGATGCCGAAGTATTACGCCCCCATTATGAACGCATCACCATCGAAGAGAAAATACACGAGATCAACCAGCAATTTACCGCTGCCCTCCAAGAGCGAAATCTCTCTGTAAACGTTTACAATCTCAAAAATCTCCCTACTATCCATGCTGACCCGGATCTACTCGATAAAGTTTTCTACAATCTCATCGTCAACGCCATAAAATACACACCCGACGGCGGTACAATCACGATTACCGGCAAGACCACGCAACTCAACGAGCAGCCGGCTGTAGAACTTATCATCAGCGATAGTGGCATCGGCATTGACCCGGAACATCACGATCAAATCTTTAAAAAGTTTTATCAAACCGGAGAGGTATCGCTTCACTCATCAGGAGAAACCAAGTTTAAGGGCGGTGGGCCGGGGTTGGGCCTGGCTATTGTGCATGGTATTATGCAAGCTCACAGAGGGCAGGTTTGGGTTGAAAGCGAAAAACATGACGAAGAAACGTATCCCGGCAGCCACTTTCACGTGGTACTGCCCGTAAATCAACTGGCGTAAAGACAAAGGTGACAGTCACTTGGACGCCCTAAAATCGACCTATTGGGGCTAATCCAAGGCCGATTGTCTACCACTAAGTGACTGTCACCTGCCTTATCAACGTAAAGAGTCTATTATGATAAACTGGTCTCCCCCAGCCGATTGGCTCAAAATTACCACCATCGATCTGCACACCGAAGGCGAACCCTTACGCGTGATTATCGACGGCTGGCCTGATATGCCGGGCCAAACCATCCTCGAAAGACGTCGCTACGCGAAAATACAGCTCAATACCCTACGCACAGCCTTGATGTGGGAGCCGCGTGGACACGCCGATATGTATGGCTGCCTGATCACCCCACCCGTCACCCCTGAGGCAGATGTGGGCGTTCTTTTTATGCATAATGAAGGTTTTAGCACGATGTGTGGTCACGGAATTATCGCCGTTACCAAACTTCTCCTGGCAACGGGCTATTTGCCCCTTTCCAGTCCGCTTAGCACGGTTAAAATCGACACACCGGCCGGATTGGTGACAGCCCACGCACGCGTATCGGCAGGACAGATTAGCAGCGTCTTCTTTCACAATGTACCCTCGTTTGTTGTGGCTTTAGATGAGATTGTTGAGGTGCCGGGCCTGGGAGAGGTGCGCTATGATCTGGCCTTTGGCGGTGCATTTTATGCCTACGTGCAGGCCCAATCTGTGGGGTTAACCTGCACGCCCGACAACTTTCAGGCGCTGATCGACAAAGGCCGTTTGATAAAGCAGGCGGTTATGGCCAGCCGCACCATCCCCCATCCGTTTGAAGACGATTTAAGTTTTCTATATGGGACAATTTTTATCGATGCGCCGCGCAGCGAGGATGCCCACAGCCGCAACGTCTGCATTTTTGGCGAAGGCGAGGTTGATCGCAGCCCGACCGGCACCGGCGTTAGCGGCCGCATGGCGATTCACTACGCCCGAGGCGAAGTCGGCCTCAACGAGCCGTTGGTTATCGAGAGTATTATCGGCAGTCGCTTCACCGGCCGGGTGGTGGAGACAACGACCTTTGGCACTTACGCAGCCGTCATCCCTGAGGTTGAGGGGACGGCTCACATCACAGGCCGACACGAGTTTGTCATCGATCCGGCTGATCCGCTCAATCAAGGATTTATTTTGCGTTAAGATGTAACGTCGATAATGGCCTTGACGACTTCATTCTCATAAGCCTCATTCATCGCGAAGGCTTCGGGGGCCTGCTCCAGCGGGAAACGGTGACTGACGAGGCAGTTAAGATCGACAGCACCACTGCTCAACAGTTGGATCGAGCGTGGATACGTATGCTTCATCCGCCGCGCAATGCGAATTGTTAATCCTTTGCGCCGCACGGTTGAGTGCTTCATCACCAGCGAGTCATTCTCAGAAATACCAACGATGACCAAACGCCCGCCCAGCCGCACCATCTCCGCACTTTGCTGCACCGAGTGATCGGCCCAGGCGGCCTCGATAGCGACATCAACGCCGTGGCCTCCCGTAGCCCGGAGCACCGCGTCAACCGGATCGACTTCATCGCAGTTGATCGGAATCCCGCCCAGTTTTTCGGCCACTTTCAACCGCCAAGGAAACTTATCACTGATAAAAATCGGCTGTGCGCCGGACAGCTTCGCCATCTGCAAAATACTCAAACCGATACAGCCTGCGCCCAAAATGGCCACGCTGTTAGCCACTTTGATTTTTGCTAAATCAACAGCATGAACGGCGATACCTAACGGTTCCAGCAAAGCAGCCCCGGCATTATCGATGTGATCGGGTATCTGAAAACAGGTGCGGGCCGGCATATGCATCCACTGCACTAAACTGCCCTCATCCGGGTAAGAGCCACAAAAATGAAGATGGTGGCATAGGTTAGGATGGCCCTGCTCGCACATTTCACAACGCCAGCATGGCTGGGCCGGGTCGACGGCTACCCGCATCCCCGGCTCAAGTGGTTTGAAATCGCCGCCCATAGGATCATCGCCAATGGCCTCGATGATGCCGCCAAATTCGTGGCCTAATGTCAGGGGCGACTCAAGCACATTGTCACCAATGCGTCCATCTTTGTAGCTGTGGAGATCGCTGCCGCAGATGCCGACCGAGG
>JAGRBY010000328.1 GCA_020433835.1 Anaerolineae bacterium
TCTTCAAACTATACAATCAGACAACAGACACCTAATAAACCTTACGCCGATGTAAAATAAATTTAGCAAACCTTTGGTAAATTTGGGGCAAATTTATACCATAAATAGTGTGATACGTCAACATAACCTTCAATAATTGTGGAGCTTCTACCCTTAAAAATTCTTCAATCGCTTCGAACCGTGGTATAATTCCTGCCATGGATGAGCGAACAGTTTCCCCAGATGGACAACCTTTAGAAAAGTTTCAAGAGGCCAGCCTGCGCCCCACTGACTGGGCAGGCTATGTTGGTCAAAATAAAGTCAAACAAACGATTCAAATACTCATTGAGGCCGCTCAGCAGCGTGGCGAAGCGTTAGACCATATTTTGCTGTACGGGCCGCCCGGCTTAGGCAAAACCACCCTGGCGAACATTATTGCCCATCAAATGGGAGTTAACCTCAAGATCACTTCCGGGCCGGCCATCGAGCGAGCCGGTGATTTAGCGGCTATTCTGACCAACCTCCGCCAGGGCGATCTCCTTTTTATCGATGAGATTCATCGGCTTGGTCGAGCCGTAGAAGAGGTGCTCTATCCGGCTATGGAGGATTATGCCCTCGACATTGTCATAGGTAAGGGGCCAAGCGCCCGCAATATCCGCCTCAAGCTGCCGCGATTTACAACGCTGGGAGCCACAACCCGACTCGACCTGCTGGCATCACCCCTGCGCGACCGATTTGGAGCTATATTCCGGCTGGAATTTTACAAACCGGAAGATTTGCAGCAGCTCGTCTCGCGTTCCGCACAAATTCTTGATGTTCCGATTGAACCGGACGGAGCACTGGAAATTGCCAATCGATCACGCGGTACAGCCCGTATTGCCAACCGGCTGCTCAAACGCGCCCGCGATTTTGCTCAGGTTCGCGCCGATGGCGTTATCACCCAAACCGTCGCCCATGAAGCATTGACCATGCTCAATGTTGATCCGCTGGGTTTGGATGATCTCGACCGGAAGGTTCTGCGCTCTATCATTGAAAAATTTGGTGGTGGTCCCGTCGGACTGGAAACCATTGCGGCCAGCATCAGCGAAGAGGGCAACACCATTATGGATGTTGTTGAACCGTACTTGCTGCAGCTTGGCTTTTTGGATCGCACCCCACGCGGGCGTGTCGCCACCCCCAGGGCATATGAGCATTTACAGATGAATCCACCGGCTCGGCCTGAACAACCGTCGCTATTCTAACATAATACTCATAAGGACAGAGGGATGCAACCAAGAAGTAAAATTATTGCGGGGATCATCACAGCACTGGCGATAGTCACGTTGGGCTGCCAATCTTTACTGGATATAGAGTTACCTTCGTTTGGGCAAACCACAGCCGCGAATATATCCTGGCCACATTCTATGTTTGTGCCACCCAATAATCGGGTTCAAATCTTCAAGGGTCAGCCGCTGCAACTGGAAACATATCATCTCAGCACCTCCTCATTGAGCGATGTTCAGATTTTTGTAAACGGCCTGCCGATTCGCTCGGAAGAAACGGCTGGTACGGCCGCTTCCCCAACCGGATTGCTGAATGTTCAGGTTCAAAATGAGCAGGGCAACTTAGTGCAGACCGCTCGTGTAACACCGGCTCTGCCGACAGACAAAGAGTCGGTATCGCTGTTGGTTGTTGGAAACGTACCGGGCAAATATGATTTAACTTTAGTTGCGGTCGACGAAACCGGAGAAGAAAGCACCGTTACCCAACGCATTGAGGTTCTTGATCGATAATCGTGAAACTTGAACTGTTTGACTACAACTTGCCGCCCGAACGCATTGCCCAAACGCCCGCCGAACCGCGCGACGCCTCCCGCCTGATGGTCATCGACCGCCAGAGCGGAGAAATTCACCACCGCACTTTCACCGATGTGGTCGATTATCTGCACCCTGGCGACATTCTCATTGCCAACAACAGCCGGGTTATTCCGGCCCGGCTCTTTGGCCGCAAATCGACCGGAGGCAAGGTCGAGATTTTGCTGCTCAAGCCGGTCGACTCGCTGCGCTGGGAAGCCCTTGTTGGCGGTAAACGCCTCACGCCCGGCACGATAGTAACGCTCGACACGAGTCAGTCTGCATCTACAAGTCTCCAGCCACCTTTTTCTCTGACCATCGAAGCCGATCTGGGTGAAGCTCGCCGCCTAATCGCCTTCAATCAACCCATCGACGCCCACCTGGAAGCACTCGGCCATATCCCCCTACCACCCTATATTCAAACACCCTTAAATGACAGCGAACGCTACCAAACCGTCTTCAGCCGGATCGATGGTTCGGCGGCCGCGCCAACCGCCGGTCTACATTTTACGCCGGATTTGCTACTGACACTGCGCGATAAAGGGGTGGCCCTCGATTATGTGACCTTACATATCGGTCTTGATACCTTCAAACCGGTGACGGTCGATCACATCGAAAGTCATACGATACACCGCGAATTAGCGCAGTTGAGCACTGACACGGCTCGCCGCATTAACCAGGCCAAACTGGCCGGCGGACGATTAGTTGCTGTTGGAACAACCTCGGTGCGGACGCTGGAGACAGCGGCTCTACGCAGTGCGGGCGTCACCGGCTCATTGAAAGAAGCCAGTCAACTTGAGACTGGCCTTTGCCCCTGGAAACCGGTTGTCGCCATTGAAGAAGAAACCGATCTTTATATTTATCCCGGCTATACGTATCGTGCTGTCGATGTTATGCTGACCAATTTCCATCTCCCTAAATCGACCTTACTCATGCTGGTCAGCGCCTTTGCCGGGGCCGACCTCATACGCAAGGCCTATGAGATAGCTATCGCCGAAAAGTATCGCTTTTACTCCTTTGGGGATGCCATGATTATTGTGTAACAGAGCATTGGTTTAACATTGCTCCATCGCTATTCTTGATTATAATGTTTGACATCATACGCTAAGAGGCTGTTCGAATGAAGTACCAACCTATCATCGGCATGGAGGTTCATGTCGAATTAAATACTACAAGTAAAATGTTCTGTGGCTGCAGCGCCGAATTTTTTGGCGTTGCGCCCAATACCAACGTTTGCCCCATTTGCCTGGGGATGCCCGGCACACTGCCTGTTATTAACAAACGGGCGGTAGAATATACCATTATGACCGGCCTGGCCCTCAATTGCACTATTCAGCCTCAAAACGTCTTTGCCCGCAAAAACTATTTTTATCCGGATCTGCCGAAAGGCTATCAAATTTCGCAGTACGAACTGCCTCTGTGCCTCGATGGCTACGTCGATATCGATCCTGACAGCAGCGGCAATACCAAACGCATCCGCGTGCGGCGAGCGCATCTGGAAGAGGATACGGGCAAGCTGACGCACGTTAACAACCACAGCCTGGTCGATCTAAACCGGGCCGGGGTACCGCTGCTCGAAATCGTCACCGAAGCCGATATCAGCTCGGCGGATGAGGCGTATGCCTATGTTTCCAAATTGCGCCAGTTGGTACGCTATTTGGGCGTTAGCACCGGCGATATGGAAAAAGGGGCCATGCGCTGCGAGGTCAACCTATCACTAACCGATCCCGAAACGGGTGAGTGGGGTACGAAAGTTGAAATTAAAAACCTCAACTCATTCCGCTCCGTACGCAATTCGATTGAACACGAGATCGAGCGCCAAACGAAGGTATTAGAGGCCGGCGGGAAGATAGATCAAGTGACGATGGGCTGGGATGAAAGTCGCCAAGTTACCGTATTACAGCGCGTCAAAGAAGGGGACACCGGTTACCGCTATTTCCCGGAACCGGATTTGCCGCCGCTCGATCTCGATCCGGCCTGGATCGAAGCCATCAAAGCCAACCTACCGGAGCTGCCCGACGCGAAAACAACTCGCTATACGCAAGATTTTGAGCTAACGCTTAAAGAAGCCCTGGTTTTGGTTGAGGATAAAGCTATAGCCGAATTTTACGATCGGGTTGTGGCCGAAGCCAAGGGTGAAAAAGCAGTAACGCCCAAATTGGTTAGTAACTGGGTTACGGGCGAGCTATTTCGATTGCTCAGCGAAACCGGGACCGATATAACAGAGGTCAAATCACAACCCAAGCAGATTGTCAATTTAATCAAGCTAGTTACGGCCAATACCATTAATCAATCGGCGGCTAAAAAAGTATTTGGCGTTATGTTTGAAACGGGCCGTGATCCACAAGCCATTGTTAAAGAGTTGGGCTTACAACAAATTAGCGATGCCGATCAACTTGTTGAAATCGCTCAAAAAGTTATCGCCGATAACCCTGATCCGGTTGAGCAATTTAAGAACGGTAAAGAAACGGTAATCAACTTTTTGGTCGGGCAAGTTATGCGCGCCACTCGAGGAAAAGCCAACCCCAAATTAGCCGAGCAGGTTTTACGCGATTCGTTGAAAAATTAAACGATTTGGGTTAATCTAATCGACAATAGTGGAAAATAATTTGGTATTTACTCAGCCAGCGAGGTGACTGGCACTTAATCGCGGTAAGTGTAGCGTTATATACCATGCAATGTTCTCTATTTGAGCAAAAGTGCCAGTCACCTGAGGTGTTACATAATTTGTAATAAGCCACACAATGCAATGGCGCATCCCGCACAATGTAGTGACGATAAAGGCTGAATTTGACGGCAAAGGGAGGCGAGTCGCATTACGAGCGATATCGCTTTTTCTATTTTTAGGGAATTGAAGGTTAAACTTTTATGCGGAGACTGCTTATATGACCGATATTAATCCATTTGTTATTGCTCAACGCCAAATTGACGAAGCCAGTGCGATGTTGGGGCTGGATCCCGCCACCCACGCTTTTTTACGTGAACCCATGCGCGAATTCACATTTACCATTCCATTACGAATGGATGATGGCAGTGTGAAAGTGTTTCGAGGTTATCGGGTGCAATACAGCGACGCACGTGGCCCCTGTAAAGGTGGCATTCGCTGGCATCCCGATGAAACTTTAGATACCGTTAAGGCCCTAGCGGCCTGGATGACATGGAAAACTTCCGTGGTCGATATTCCTTTGGGGGGCAGCAAAGGGGGCGTTGCTTGTAACCCAAAAGAGCTTTCACCAACCGAGCAAGAACGGTTAGCACGTGGGTATGTTCGCGGCGTGTGGCGTATGATAGGGGAAGAGCTTGATATCCCGGCACCCGATGTTTATACCAATCCCCAAATTATGGCCTGGATGATGGATGAGTACAGCACTATTCGCGGCCATATGGTGCCGGGCGTTATCACCGGCAAACCACTACAATTGGGCGGTTCGGCCGGTCGTGATGATGCAACTGCACGCGGTGGAATTTATACAGTTCGTGAAGCTGCAAAGGTGATTAATCTGGATTTAGAGGGGGCTACTATTGCTATTCAAGGTTATGGCAGCGTGGGCCGTTCGATCCATAAATTGGCCGATGAACTGCTTAATCTGAAGGTTGTAGCTGTATCAGACTCCCACGGTGGTATCTATAACCCGGCAGGTCTTGATTACAAAACAATTTATCAGCACAAGCGGGCGACAGGCTCTGTTGTTGATGCGCCCAATACGGAAACAATTAGCAATGACGAACTTTTGGCGACAGATGTTACCATACTATTTCCAGCGGCCCTGGAAAACGTTATTACCGATGAGAATGCAGGCAGCATTAAAGCCAAAATTGTAGCCGAGATGGCTAATGGCCCCACAACTCCGGAAGCTGATAAAATTTTGTACGATCGCGGGGTGTATGTATTACCTGACCTAATGTGTAATGCTGGGGGGGTTACAGTCAGTTACTTCGAGCAAGTACAAAATGCCTACGATTATTACTGGACGTTAGATACTATTCATCAGCGTCTTGAGCGAAAAATGTCTGAGGCTTTTCACGCCGTTCATCGCGTTGCTGAGTTAAAGGGTATTCGCAACCGACAGGCCGCTTACTTAGTAGCAATTGAGCGTGTGGCTGAAGCAGCCAAACTGCGCGGTTGGGTTTAACGGCAAAATTTACAATCATAAATTTGCACTACGACAGGCGTGCGAAACGTCATTATATTCGTACGCCTTTTGTTGTTTTTTAGACAAAAGCAGTGGGCTAATCACTTTGACTGGTTTTAACAATGGCAGGGATAAGATTAGCCGAACGTTCTATTTTTGGAGTTGTCAACTGCTCATCAACACGTGTTAGTTCAATTGTAGTGGCCTGTTGTACGCCAAAATTTAGAATTAATCCAATAATCAAAGCTTTCAAAAATAAAAATACCGTTTTCTTTTTCATAGGACCTTTACCGCTAAATTTAGCTCTCAATAAATTTTGTGCAGACAACGCAATAGACCTATATACGATAATATAGGTTTATCCAGTCGGTATGCGGAAATAAATTGTAAAAGTTGTGGTGGATTACCTTGCACCTGAGCCAACAGATGCGAAGCGTCAACCCTATTGTAATACGAAAGAGAAGTATAATTCAATATGATATTAGTACTGATTTCGTTTGAATAATTGCAATTATTGTGGATGGGTAATCAATGATAAAGTTTTATCGATCACCAATTTCCAGACAGCCAAAAAATACACCTACAGCAAGCAACAAAAGCGCAATATCAAAGTAACCAAAAGCAAGCATGAGAACACCTGCGGCAAAAGCGGTTAATGGTGTTCTTGTATGAATAATCATTTAGAGAATTTCTCTAGACAACTCATGTACGTAGATAACTGGCTCCGTTGACATCAACAATACCACCGGTCACAAATTCGGCCCCTTCGGATGCTAAAAATAAAATTGTGTAGGCTACTTCTTCTGGCTTAGCTACACGATTAAAGGGGCTTTGCTGTCGAATAGCTTCGCCCGATGGCGAAGCGAGATGGCCGCGAGCCATGTCGGTTTCGACAAAGCCGGGAGCAACCGCCATTACAAAAATGTTGTGTGGAGCCAAATGCTTAGCCAAAGATTGGCTCAAGGCGTTAAGACCCGCTTTGCTGGCCCCATACGCGTTTGCCGTGGGTTCGCCTCGAAAAGCACCCCGTGAGGTAACATTAACAATACGCCCGGCTTTGCGTTCAATCATATGCCGAGCCACACAGTAAGCTACGTTGGCCGCGCCAATCAAATTGACGTTGATAATTTCCTGCCAAGCTTGCAGCCAATCCGAATAATCGGTTTCGTCAAGCGGATGATCGTAATAAATGCCGGCATTATTGACCAAAATATCAATATGGCCTAAGGTATCGATAGTATGGCTAACCATTTGGGCAACTGCCTGAGGATCGGCCACGTTGGCTTGCACAACAATGTGCCCATCGCCTGGTAAACTTTTTTGCACCAGCTCGGCGGCAGTACGATTTTGATTACAGTGTAGCGCAACTGTGCCACCCGCTTTGGCAAAAGCCAGAGCCGTGGCTTGACCAATACCTCGGGAGGCACCGGTAATAAGAATATGTTTTCCTGTAAAATTCATGGGTTATTATCGCTTTACGGTAAGATGGTTTGATTAAAAATTCTAACATATTTGGGCAAATTGTCACAAAACGGCAGATTCTTAATTTTTCTCGCTTGCAGGCTTTGTTTAACAATGATATACTGTAACGACAGCCTTGACAACGACAATTACCTACTTGCAGAAGGGGTAAGGGTGGAACTAAAAATCCGTCCTATCAACACATTAACAGATCTACGTAAATGCCACGAGATTCAGCGAGCCACCTGGGGGTTTACTGACCTCATGGTGTTTCCATATACGCAGTTGATTTCTGCTGCGCATAATGGAGGTGTTTTATTAGGCGCCTACTTGGGGGCAGATCTGGTTGGCTTTGTCTACGGATATTTAGGCATGTCCGGTACAAAGCTCTATCTTTTTTCACAGCGGATGGGAGTGCTGCCGAAGTATCAGAGCCAGGGCATTGGAACCCGACTCAAAATGGCCCAGCGTGACCAGATGCTTCGCCAGGGAATTGATCTTATCGTCTGGACATACGATCCATTGCTGGGTAAAAACGCAAGCTTGAACATTGAAAAGTTAGGAGGCATCGTTCGCCACTACGCCCGTGATATTTATGGTGCTGTTAACAATCCACTGCAAATCGGTTTATCAACCGATCGCTTTTTATTAGAGTGGGAGTTAATGAGTGACCGCGTTCGCG
>JAGRBY010000329.1 GCA_020433835.1 Anaerolineae bacterium
ATAAGGTTATCTTTTTCAAGATCAACAAATTCAAATTCATCGCCAGATTTGGTGAGCATGGCTATACTCACATTATCACAATGAATAATGTCTTTCGCTCGAGCAGCGGCAACTTTAAAGATATCACCTAACGTTTGTGCCGAAGCTAGCTCAACACTCATTTCATTATGTACGCCGAGACGGCTAACTTGCTCCTCGATTTCAGCAGTCACAGCTTGTTGCTGTTCAAAGAGGCGAGCATTTTCCAGAGCAACCGCTATCTGCGTGGCTAGCGTACTTTGAATTCGAACATCAATTTCTGTGAAACGATTAATTCTATCACTTTGAACATCTAGAACACCCAGCACTTGCTCACCAACAATTAAGGGAACGGCTAATTCCGATTGCGTGTGGGGAAGAAGCGGGTTAGCAAGAAAATCAGGTTCTAAATGAACATTGTTTGCCATTACGCCGTCTCGAATACGTGCAGCCAAGGCAACCAACGAATGTTCTTTAACATAAGGAATACTCCAGCCTTGACTAACCAATTGCCGACCTACCTCGTCTGCACCCGCTGTGAGAACTAACGTATCCTGACTATCGTTGAGCAAGTAGATATGGGCGTGATATAAATCGAAGCTACTCTTGGTCAAATCAACCACTATTTGTAGAAGTTTTTCAACTTCCAACGTCGTTGAGGCGATCGTACCTACTTGAGCCACAGTTTCCAACTCGATAGCACGCTTTTGGGTTTGCTCCAACAGTCGAGCACGCTCCATTGCTTCAGCTACCTGCTCAGTTACTAGGTTAAGAAATTCCTGATCTTCGATAGAGAGAGAATTATTAGAATTGTCTCCATAAACTCCAAGTTCACCAATCACCTCGCCTCCTAGCGATATTGACTTCGTGACGACGTGACTAGTTTCACCTGCTGACTGCGTTTTTGCTAGATCTAAAGTAATTTCATCACTTTCATGGAGGATAGGTTTGACGGTGTCATGCTCAAACAAGTACCCATATATGCTATCATCTTGTACAGCCAGATAAGAATGCCAGGCTTCACGGCTCATCACGCGTTGGAGGGCATTTAATTCCTGTAACCGCGCTTCAAGCTCGGCTTCCGATTGTTTTCGATGCGTAATATCTTCAGAAACGCCCACGATCATGGTTACATCACCTTCAGCATTGAAAATAGGTGATTTCACTGTGTGGAACAGTCTCACCGCTCCGTCATATCGTGTCACAGGTTCTTCAGGGACATCTAAAACCTTACCGTTGTCAAACACATACGCATCATCTTTACTATACTTTTGCGTATAATCAGGCTCATTAAATGGTGCGTCGATTAAAGTTTGCAGTTCTTCATTCGCCATCCCATAATAATCTCTAAATGCTTTATTAGCCCACAGAATTCGAGATTTTTCTCCTTTAACCAGTACCATCTGCGTAATGGCGTCAAGAATTTGCCGGTATCGACTTTCACTTTCCTGAAGAGCATCTACCGCTTGTTTACGTTCCGTGATGTCGGTTATACTCGTTGCAATCAACTGCACCTGGTCATTATCATCTCGTACCAAAAAGAGTGTCTGATCAACATAGATTGTTTCCCCATCTTTCTTGACAAACGAGGTCTCGCCGCGCCAGCTTCCTTCAGTAAAAAGGGTTGGGAAAACTTCTTGCTCAAATCGTTGAATCTCATTGGGGGCCACAAATTCAAGTATGGGCTTGTTGTCAACTTCGGTTAAACTATCATAACCAAGCAGCTCTAGACCGCTTCTATTTAAATAATTTGTACGCCCATCGGGATAGGCCGTACCGATCAAAACCTTAGCGCTGTCGATAATAGCGGCTTGCTGTTGCGTCAATTGGTACTGGCGAATGCGTTCTTTCATCTGTTTATGGGTACTAATATCACGCGCTAACCAAACAACCCTTCGTGGTTCATCATGATACGATTTAATGGGTGATGTACGACCTTCGAACCAAGCCGGCCCCAATGGCGTATCGAGTTCATATTCAAGAATCTGCGGCTTACCGGTTTCGAGCGTTTTACGAATAACTGTTAAAAATAGATCGGCTTTGTCTTGCGGCAGCACATCGTGCAAATATTTGCCTTTTAGCAACTCAACAGCACCTTCATACAAAGGGTTGTCATTCGAAGCTAAAACTTCAACATAAAGTCCATTTTCATCTTTGATAAATGTGATGTCAGGCAAAGCCTCTACAAAAGTGCGAAGCCGTTCCTCGCTCTCCCGCAAAGCCAATTCAGCCGTCTTGAGTTCCGTAATATCGGTGGCAACCCCTAAAACTTGATAAGGCTGGCCATTTTTGTCCAAAATTGGACGTTTAACGGTTTTTCGCCAAAGACTTTGCCCCGCTATATTTGTAACTTGTTCCTCTTCAATAAACAGATCTTGACCCGTTTCGATAACACTAAGGTCGTCGCGGTTGTATCTTTCAACGAGTGAGGTATGGGGATTAAAATCAGAGTCAGTTTTGCCAATTAAATTTTCAACCGTTGTGCCATAAGCCTTGGCAAAAGCTTTATTCGCCAAGGTAAAATGCCCTTCTTTATCTTTGGCAAAAATAAAATGAGGGTTTATATCTATAATCTGGCGCAAGTATGACTCTTTCTGAGCCAGAGTTTGCTCTGCGGATTTTAGATCTTCGTAGGTTTTAGCTAATTCTTTTTTACTAAGTTCTAAAGAAAGAAGGTCATCATACGTTCTAAGAGCAGTAACAAGTGAACCAAACAGCTTCTCTGCAGTAAGTTCCGTTTTTAGTTTATAATCATTAATTTCGTACTCAATAATAACCTCTTTAGCAGGTATCTGTCCTGGTTGGCCTGTCCGTAAAATAATCCGTACTAGATGATTATTCAACGCATTACGAATATACTCAATCAGTTTCAAGCCGGAGTCATTGCCTTCCATTACAATATCCAGCAGGATAACAGCGATATTATGTTCACTCTCTTGGAGCAAAGTCTTAGCTTCTTGAACTGTATAGGCGCTTAAAAAATCCACTCCTTTATCACGAAACTTAAAACTTCGAAGCGCCAGCTTTGTAACCTGATGAACTTCAGCATCGTCATCAACAATTAAGATCGTCCAATTATCTTGACCCACTTCACCCTGCTCGTTATTTTGTTCAACAAACTGTATTTCACTCTTTTCGTTTGACATCAAATGCTCCTGTGATTGAAATCTAAACTCATTGCTATTTGATTTTCAACCACTTTTCCGTCGCTTTTTCACACAAATTTCTGCATTTACTACAACAAATGTACTATGTGGATACAATCAACGCTCTTGGCGATTTCGCTTTTGTCCCAAATGAATAAAAACCGGACGTCCCAAGGCCTTACCCACTTCCTGAGCAGTGGTACGCATTACGCTATCAACATCAACCGAACTTCTTACGCGCGATGTAATCTCCCGAAGCATTTGCTCTCGCTTTGCCATCTTTCGGCTGGCTTCGTAGCGTTGGGCGCTTTCCAAGGCAACGGCTGTTTGATCAATCAAGGCACGCAGCAACTGCAACTGCCTCTCTTGAATGGTCGTATTCAAATCCTTTTTGAAGCCAACTTCAACTAATCCAACATTTTCTTTACGCACGACAATTGGCATAAAAATGCGTACACCCCACTCATCCATTTGCTCAGTGTTAAAATTTTCCTGGTCAAAGCGAGGGTCCCACCCTTTTATGACTTCAGTTTCACCGCTTCGCACAATATCTGCCATAATATCTTCGCTATCGAGAGAATGATTAGCCCGACGGATATGACCATCCGTAACATTTAACCCAGCGACGGCTTTGATACGTAGTTCCGCTTTGTCTACCAAAGAGAATAATACAAAATCGAAGCCTAACATATTTGTACAGGAGTCAAAAAACGCCTGAATAACTTCATTAATGCGTAAAGTTCCGGCCAACACTTCAGTCAGTTGACGAAGCGTTTCAGCCTCTTTCAACCGATTTTCCGCATTCTCTTGAGCTTGACGCACACTTTCAAACAATTGGGCATTTCTAACAGCGCTGGCCACTTCATTGGCTAAAATAGTATAGATGCGGATATCCTCTTGATTGAAACTATCCATCTTGTCTGATTGAACATCCAAAACCCCAACGACCTGTTCACCGATAAGCATCGGAACCACCATCTCAGATTGCGTCTCTGGTAAAAGGGGGTTTTGCAAGAAACCTGGGGCCTGCCGGACATCATTAGCGATCACCCCTTGTTTCGTCCGGGCTGCTTGCGCCACCAGAGATTGCTCACGATCAAGGTGAATCTGCCACCCTTCACTTACCAGTTGCCGGCCTACTTCACCAGCACCGGCCATCAAATTAAGAGTTTTTTCTGCATCATCGAATAAATAGATATGGACGTGGTATAACCCAAATCGTTCCTTTGTTAAATCGACCACTTCTTGCAAAAGTCGATCTGCGTCTAAGATGGTTGAGGTGGCAGTGGTGACCTCGGCCACCGTTTCAAGCTCTGTTGCTCGTTTGGCCAGCATTTCTTCAGCATGTTTTCGTTCGGTAATATCGCGATGTATCCCAAAAAAGCCGATAAGGTTACCGGCCTCGTCAAAAATGGGGTTATTGTTGCCTGATATATGAATCAACTGGCCATCCTTAGTCTTATTAACAATTTCACCAGCTACAGTTCCACCGCTAAGAAGGGTTTCCCAAAAATATTGGTAATTCTCTGGGGGTGTCATGCCCGACTTAATTATACGGGGGTTTTCACCAATGGCCTCTTCCCGGCTGAAGCCATAGATTGCTTCAAAGGTTGGATTTACATACGTAATCGTGCCACCCTTATCAGTTAAGAAAAAGGCATCCGTTGACCGCTCGATACCCATTTTGAATTTGGCAAACTCGGCCTCTGCTCGCTTCTGCTCGGTGATGTCCACAATCATCCCAATCAAGCCGCCCAAATTCCCATCGACCCTATTGAATGTTGTTTTGCTAAAAATAACATCACGATAGGAGCCATCCGCATATTTAACCGACGCTTCATAAGTTTGTGTTCCTGGTTTACGGAACAACGCCAAATCAGCCTCGTGGTATTTTTCAGCTAACTCTTGATCAGTATTCAAATCGAAGACGGTTTTGCCCAACAATTCTGTTTCAGACTTGCCCAAATAATCCATAAAAGCCCGGTTAAAGCCAAGGTAAGCGCCCTTGGTATCTTTGTAGAAAATAGGTGTCGGGATGTTATTTATAATTGTGCGCAGAAATTGCTGCGAGTGTTGAAGTTCAACGGTGCGGGCATCCACCAATTCCTCGAATTCTTCTCGAAATTTCTGCAACGCTTCTTCAGCCTGCTTACGGTCAGCGATTTCCTGTTCTAATCTATTGGATTGCTCCAAGACCGTCTGTTCTTTCTCGGCCAGCCGTTCTTCTAATGCGGCTATTTGTGATCTGAGGTGCTTAATTTCTTCATTTGCCGTTTCTTTAGTTAGCACGCAATCCTCCAAAACGAACCTGATCTACATCCCAAAGCACATAAATTTTGCTTGGGGCGGGTGTCTAAACTGAGTCTGGATACCCAAGTGCGTTGCGAAGCTGAGTTTCGCAACGAGGAAAGTTGCTGATAGGTCTCGACCTTACCCATTTCTGCCATCTACTTATTCTCCAGAGCCATTTTTGGCCACAGATTGATGTCCATTAGTTGTAATCATCCCATTTCGCGCTTGGCTGTGGGAAACATCCACGGCCGGATGGGAAGCCAACTCGGTCGCGTTATCATTCGGCTTCGAGGACATACCTAATTGGATGAAAGTCCGTTTTGATCTTAACGCTCGTGACAACTCTTCGACCCCGACTTTCATCAATGTTTCGATATCGGGAACCCGACGCAGTTTATCACTGATTTGTCCAATCAATCGCTCACGACCAGCCCGTTCACGCGTTTCCTCAAACAAGCGCAAGTTCTCAGCGGCCTGAACAACCTGATCAAGTACTGCGTTGATCAAAGCCATCTCATCGTCACTCCACACACGTTGCGGATTACTGGCCTCTAATTCCAAACTCCCAATAGTTACCTGCCTAAATTCAACAGGCAAGGTTAAAACTGGTGTTGATTCAGTGGTTTCATCTGCCAATCGAACGTCAGCATGGGCCGATGTAAAACGGCTTAAGCTAGACTTATCCCATGATTGCTCAAGATAATGCTTTTGAATTGTTTGAAGCTCAGCCAAAGCCGACTGAACTTGTTCAAATTGCTGCGCATTGCGCAAACCCACGGCCACCTGGTCCGCCACGGACTTAAGCAAATCAATACTCACTCCATCAAAAGCATCTATCTTATCCTCTTGCACATCCAGCACACCCATCGCTTGCCCTTCCAAAATAATAGGAACAGCTATCTCTGACTTTGTGTCGGGTAATAATGGATTTGGTAACCAATCATTTTCCTGATGAACATTAGCAATGCTAACAACGGTTGCATTGCGGACGGCGCGGGCTACCAGACTCTTTGCATTTGTATCGATGCTGTGGCGATTGGCTTTCATCGTAGCTCCAGCCCATCCGGTTCCGGCAACCACAACTAATTTCTCCTTAGCTTGATCAAAAGTGTATACATGTACATGGTAATAGCTAAAATTATCTCGCACCTGATTCACCACAGCATCCAATAACTGGTCAATATCCAAAATGCCAGCTAATTGGTCATTGATGGTGTTTAAAATGGCCAAGCCTCGGGTACGCTCTTTTACCTGCTGCTCCAATGTTTCCAAAATATTGCGTAGTTGGCCGGCCATGCTATTGAATGTTTGGGCCAGTTGTCCCACTTCGTCTCTTGTTGTAACCGGAACCTCCACATTAAGATTGCCTTGTTCCACCTGTTGGGCTGCCTGGTTCAACCTTGATAACGGAGTGGCAATGCTGCCCGTAACCAACATGGAAGCAACCACCACAATCAAAATTACAACTCCTCCAATACTTATGGTTTGAACAATTACGCTGGAAACGAGTGCATCCTGATCAAGTGCACTATTTTGTAATTCTGTTGATGTGACCTGAGCTAATTCCTTTTCAAGTTGTCTGGCTGTGTCTACCTTGTCAAAAATAGAGATAGCTGTTTCATTTGCTTCTCGTGAAGAGAGTTGAGTTAAGTCCAGGTTGAGTAGGTTGGACACTTCGTTTGTCAACTTCCGAGTCACGCTTGTCAATTCATTAAAGTCAGCCTCTGTTGAAGAATCGACATTCTCCCTCGCTCTAACCAGAGCATCGTTCATAGTTTCAAGGTTTTTTTGAACAGCCTCTTCAAATTGATGGCCACCGATCACAAATAAACGGTCGAAATTACCCTCAAAATCGGACAGAGCCAAGGCGTATTCTTGTAAGGCAGCTAACCGCAAACTTGCCGGTGTGATTTGTCTGGACAGATTTCTAACCAGCCCAAGCTGGAAGGATGTTGCTGCGGCCAATACCACCACCAGGATAACCACAATGGAAAAGCTAAAGAACATTTTGCGACGAATGGTGGCGAGAAAAAATTGACGTAACGGCATTTAATGACTCCCGCTATAAATTTGAGCATTTCTTAAGAGCGAGGGAGTAAAGACAACATCGAGTTGTTCAGCAATATCCAAGTTCAGGATCAAGTTGCCTCTTTTGTTCTCTGTAATAGAGATTTCCGAGACAGATGTACCCCCGAGCACCTTTAGTGCAGTTTCTCCAGCCCATTGCCCCTGCTCTTTAGGCATCACCCCTAAAACCATTAGTGTATAAGGAGCCATCCAAGCATAAACAGAACCAGTAGGCACTCTGGTATTTTCTGTAAAAAAAGCAGTAGCTTCGGCTTCATCCCAATCAATGATACCAGCATTGTTGCTCACAAGTACGATATCTGTTTCATCTTGAAGCTTCAAAAAACCTTCTTTAAACTCACTCCAAGTATTAGCCCAAACAATCTTCATCTGCCCATCAAAATAGCGATCATTATAAATTTGAGTAATTTTTCTTTGGGTTTCGTTATTTGCAGTAACAAATCCGATACTGTTACCTTGAGCATATTGGCTCAGATGGGATGCCAACAACGAGGGCAGTTCAACCTCAATCATACCGGTAA
>JAGRBY010000032.1 GCA_020433835.1 Anaerolineae bacterium
CCACAATGTACAGCATCCAAATCTGGATTACTGCGCAAAGTATCTGTCATAAGTTCAAGATGTCGTGGTAAAATCCAATCATCAGCATCAAGGAATAAAAGCCAGTCATAGTGCGCCAATTTAACCCCTTTATTACGGGCTGCACTGCCCCCCAGGTGAGATTGATTGGTTAGATAAAAACGGGTATCTTGTTTTTTAAAATTTTCAACAATGGCTTGTGTATTATCAGAAGAGCCATCATCAATAATAATGGCTTCCCAATGAGAATAAGTTTGAGCCAGCAAGGACTCTAAAGCTTTGGAGATAGTTTCGGAAGCATTATAGGCAGGAATAACAATTGAAACATTCATAAATTTTCCTATACCAGTTCTGAATTTGTTTATTGGGATATCTTCTGTTGTTAATTAATCGTATTTTTCAGGCTATAAAATGAGATGGTAGTGTGGTCAAATTTACTTAAATAAAGAGGGGAGCAAGTTTTATAAGCGCACAATTGTTACATTGATATTAACAATTATACAATAATCCAAAGAAGTTGTCATCTTGTTAACGGTGATCTTTTTTGTCATACTCAAGGTATTGTAGCAGAGAGGTACCTACTGTTCTATCATCAATTGTCAATCAACATTCAACTAATTAGTCTTATAATCAACTGATATGTTAAGTAACACAAACTCTGATGACTAAACGGGCGAAAAAAATGGGGAATAATTCTGGAGTATCGTTCTATATTTATTTCTACTAATAGTCTTTATTCTTATATTAATCGCAACAATATCTAACAGCTCGTTGATAGCCATCATTGTAATAAATCTGGGGCTCCCAGGCCAAGTTATTAGCAAACGGTTATACTACGTTCATCCTTGCTATTGAGCGGATGCACATTAATAGTGAAAGTGTTTTTCCTGATTTTGGCGTAAGCGGTAACTTGGTTATTTATAGAGATATACCGTATCTTGAGGTTCGATGGATTTCACTATTTGCCATTCACTTGGTGGACACACTACGCCTTTTTCGTTTAAGGTTGAATGGATTTGTAAAGAATAAACATGCCAGTGATGGTCGTAGGCATAAGACCAATTTTTTTCATAAATTCCAACATCAACCCAATAATGACCCTTATTGAGATCAAGCCGTTCTAATTGAAGGGTCATGTAACCTTGCCCTTGAACGGAACTCATTTCCAAGCCGGCAGTGGCCGTATTGCTATCATAACAAACCAAGCCATCATCACGACTAATGAGAACGCCAAAAATCGGCATCTCGATAAGATTAGGGGCATGATATACAATCTCTATACGTAAAGGATCGCCGCTGGTTAATTGAGTCACAGGGCGATCTAAGGAGTCAAGCAACCGAACCGACACTATCTCCATTTCCATTGAGCCAAATCTATTCTCATTAACGCGCAACTCAGTACCCGCCGTAGTAACAGCCACAGGCATATCAACGGGGGTACGTTGTATTGTTTCCGATGACATTTCATTAGTATATTGTTGAACGACAATATTACTTAATCCTTGAGCTCTAATGCGCCCTTTCTGCAGCCATATAACTTCGTCACACAAATTCCGAACCTGTTCAATATCATGAGATACGAGTAAAATAGTGCAGCCCTTTTCTTTAAATTGGGCTATTCGTTTCAAACATTTTTCCTGAAAAGCCATATCACCAACTGCCAAAACTTCATCAATCAGCAGGATATCAGGATCAATATGAACAGCAATGGCAAAGGCCAACCGCATGCGCATGCCTGTACTATAAGTTCTAAGTGGATTATCGATAAAATTTTCCAACTCAGCAAAGGCAACAATCGAATCGAATCGGTCTTCAACTTCTTGGCGGGTAAGTCCTGAAATAACACCATTAATATACGTATTTTCGCGCCCTGTTAAATCGGAATGAAAGCCGGCTCCCAAATCAAGCAAGGCCCCAATCCGGCCATGAATCTCTACCTTACCTCTATCTGGCCGGCCAACACCACTTATCAAGCGTAGTAGGGATGATTTTCCAGCTCCATTGGCTCCAATCACGCCAACCATTTGACCAGATTTAACGACAAAACTGACATTATCAAGCGCCTTGAATTTTTCTACAGGCTTAATTTTCCGTAGGCCTTTCAAGATAGCTTCTTGCAGGGTTGTGGGTCGATGAGCATCGTAGCGCTGATATTCTTTACTTACCTGGTTAACGATGATAGTTTTACTCATCTAGATTTCCTCAACAAATTTATAACTTACTCGCGTAAAAATAGTATGCCCTAAGATTAAAATAACTACAGATGTTACAAAAAGAATAATAGGTGGCATAAAACTCGGCAATTGACCTTCCATCAAAATAGTTCGATAGGCTTCAATTAAACTTACCATAGGGTTTAGATAATACAACCAGTGGTAGGCTTCGGGAATAACCGTCGTATTGTAAAAAATAGGTGAAAGATAGAAACCCAGCAAAAGAATTATTCCCAGGAGATACTGTGTGTCGCGAAAATTAACATGAGCTGCAGCTACAAAATAAGACAAACTGAGTGTTAGTAAAAATTGAAGCAATATAATCAGAGGCAAGACCAAGATGACAGTTGTCAGTTGAACACCAGTAAAAATAAGAAAACCAAATAGAATAGGTAAGGCTAACAGAAAATGAACTAAATGGGTAGTTACAGTCACTATTGGTAAAATAGCGATTGGAAAATTTGGTCGTTTGATCAAATCCGGATTATCAACAATTACCCCGGCCGCGCTAAATAGTCCTGACTGAAACCAGGTCCAAACTAATAAGCCTGTAAATAGAAAAACTGAATAATTTGGAATATCAAGATTCAACACTATACCAAATATTAGTTGAAGCACGAGTAATTGCACTAATGGATTGATTAGCGACCAGGCAACACCTAGAATAGAACGTTTATATCGAAGTTTCATATCTCGCGAGACCATCTCTCTTAGCAAATCGCGAAGATAAATTAATCGCCGGAATTGAGTTGATGAGATAAATTTATCTACAATGGCATTACTCTTAAAAAAGAATAAGCAACCTATTGTTAGAATAAAGCTTAACCCAATTAAAACTACCATAATAATTCTGGAGAAGAAAGTAGGCTCCATGGATGACAAGTCCAGTTTTGACTCTACCACGATAACATCCGTCTGAGGAAGCGTCGTATGAAAATCTTCTGAACCATTTCCTTCCCAAATTTCAACAGACGATCCCGCTTTTGTTTGGGTTACTAAAAAACCATAATCGAGTGTAGCGTTGCTAAGAGTCTGAATATTTGCAACAAAAGTTTCTCCCTGAAGCTCCATTTTTGTATGCATTACATTGTCTTTTATGATTGTATTTGTCGGTCGCCAAGATTCTGGTACCATTGCCCAATCATTGACTCCCCACACCAGAAAGACCTCGTTAGCCTCAGGCTGATGATACCGAATTTCTTGAGTATTGATTAATTTAAAGTCAGCTGTCGCCTCAATCAATCCATCCTCTGAAACCACTTGAGTATAATCACCATCCCAAACCCAATCGATAGGAAGACCACTTTGGGTTGAGCGGATTTGAAAGCCATAGTTAAGGGTAACACCCTCTGGTACCTCAATTTTGGCCAGGAATAGATCTCCGTTACGGGTCAGCAGCGTGTGCATGACTCCATTTTCTAGTATGGTTCCTTGAGGAAAATGTTCGTTGGGCAGGGGCTGCCAGCCATCTATGCCCCACACTAGAAAAACTTCTCCGGCTTCGGGTATATGGTAGTTAACTTCTAGTGTAACTGGAGGGTTATCGGCAAAAAGAGGGCTGGGCTGGATGAAATAGCCTAATAAAAACAACAATATCCATAAGCTATTTAGCAGCCAACTGGCTATTGAACCATTGTTACGGAGTTGTTTAGGTTGAGAGTCAAATAATCTAGTATAAATTTTTTGTCGATACATTGCAATCACTGGCTTTCATAGAGATATCCGAGGGTTTGAATATTATAGATCTCGACCAATTTATAGAATAGCATCACTTTTATCTACCATTACTTCAAAAACATCTGATGAATCATCTCTATCCTTAAAAAATCCAAAAAAGAGAAAACCAGAAAACCATACAGCCAACAAGGTTATCCCAGCGGCCAAAAAGTATAATTTATAGGTTAAAGCATCGGATACGTCAGTCAAAAGAGATACTGTACCGACCGTCTTTATCATACCATCATTGGTTGGTATACTTTGATAGTTACCATCCCAGACAGGGTAAATTATATCAAAGAGGCCTTGTCTTTTCGTAATTTGAAAACCGTAGTCAAAGGTTGTGTCAACCGGCACTTTCACTTTAGCAATAAAAGTATCTCCCTTTTTAGTCATAGGAGTGTACATAATATTATTCTTAAATTCCGTCCCTGGTGGCCACAGCGCTTCCGGCATGGGCTGCCAACCGTTTATACCCCAGAGCAAATTTACTTCTGTGGCTTCTGGCCTGACATAACGTATTTCTTGGGTATTTAAGGTAATGTTTAATTGCGAATTTACTTCAACTAAGCCATCAAATGATGGTTTGTCTTGATAATTACCATCACACATGGGCCAAGTAACATCAAAGGTTTTGCTCTTTATCAAAAGAAAACAGTAATCTATAGTTGAGTTTACAGGCACTTCGACTTTAACGACAAATGTATCCCCTTCTTGTGTCATGGGCGTATGCATTACATTATCTATTATATTTGTTTCTATTGGCCAAAGATTATCCGGTAAAGTTTGCCAACCGTTTATTCCCCACACTAATTCCACTTCAGAGGCTTGTGACATGTTATAATGAAACTCTTGCGTTATCAATGAGAAATTAGTTGAATCATTTAGAGAAGAGTCAGAAAGAGATACGGTAGAAACTAGAGCTTCTTCATCTACTGAAGTTTCAATTTCAACCGGATCAGGAGAAATATTGGCGAACAAGCCTACCTGAGCATCTCGTAACATGCGCAATCTATTAAAGTTTGAGTCCATCCAGCGAAAAAGGAATTCTCGATTACGATCAGCCACTGTACTTAGCGGCAGCCCTTCTCGCAAATCTTGCTCCAGAGACCCAGCTCCAGCCGCATACCAATGCTGCCACCAAAAACCATGAACCGTGTTAAGCGGTATTAATAAAAACATGGCTCCAAAAACGAACCACTGCAAAGATTTACCCACTTGAGCAGGCGTGTAAAGTTCCCAAATAAAATAGGTAGTGAATAATGCAGGAACCGCAAGAAGAACATAACGAGTTGGCCAAATGCCACCCCAGACTGGTAGATGAAGTACTTCCGCTCGTCCCCAGCCTATAGCCAGAGCAAATAGCATCATATTACCTAAAAAAACAAGAACACCAAAAGCCCGGTATCGATGACGATGATCTAATCGTATAAGAGTGAAGGCTAAAATAACAATACTGATGGCTAAAACGACAAAAACAATAATTGTCGACAGGATCCACGAGCTTCTGGCCACTGGCCCAAAACCTAAAGCTAAAAACTGTAAGGAAGCCCATAACGCTGCTCTAACTGTAGGATTAGGAGCCTCAGACGGGGGGCTTTGATAACCAACAAAATACAAGCCAGCCAGACCTAGAGCAGCTATTGTCATACCAACTAAAAAGGCACCTGCTACTTTTCCTTCGCGACTAGTGCTCAAACGCCATTGACGCACACCGCTATAACCAAACCATAAAACAAATCCCGGTACAAAGATAAGTCCATTTGCGCCACTTAATGGTAATAATATAAGCGATATTCCCCCAATAATTGCCTTTTCCCATGTAAACAAATGCCGAACACTGACAATTACGAGCAGAATAATACAGGTTAAAACCGTCGGAATAATTTGGGTAATCTGCCAGCTCCAATACATGTTTTCCCAATTGCCCAGATGAAGTAAAGCAATGGCGAAAAAAGCATCTGTGTAATGGGTGCGACCACCACGTATATAACGAATGACCAGAATAGAAATAAAAGCCAATGAGCTTAAGATCACTATGTTTAATAACATACCGGTACGAAAATCGCCATGGGTCACCTTGAGCAGCAGTAGTAAAATGATGCGCGGAAATGGAATACGATGTTCATTATTTTGGGCCCATAGCCACTGTAGCAAGTTTGGTTCATTCCCTGTTAAGGGAGGAACCAGCCACCAGTCTTCACTGAACGGAATGTTATAGGTATCGGTAACAAGAAAGATTAGAGCAGTTAGCAACATAACAAGCCAAATACCCCAAACAAAGGCGCTTGCTCCTCGATCAATTTGTGAATGAATTATTTGTTTGACACGCTGTTCAGTCATAATACTCATTTTGCTATATCAGTTTCGTTTAATTTCCCGCTCACAAGGTTGTACTTCAATCTTGTAGCAGCTTCCAGGAAGAAATATAAACTTTTTATCTATCCTCAGTCACCAGTATATGCTGCCCCACTGGATGGTAAAGGTTATTTAATTTATTCCGAAACTCAAAAACAACCGCTATAAAGAACAAAACAACAATTGCTAGCAATATCTGCCGGCCAAAATTAATACTGAAAAGATAGCCGCTAAACGATAGTGGGGGATGCAATTCCGTTACGCTATCTTCTAAAACCACAGCCTGGTATCCTTGATCACCATTCCAATCCCAATCGGCCGGAGTTGCCCAAATCCTATTGTAAAAACCCCGTTTTTGTGCGATCAAAAATCCATAATCAATTCTTGTCCCAGCCGGCACCCTAAGTTTGGCTGTAAACATATCGCCGACTGAAGGCATTGCTGTATACATAACATTGTCGTTGATTTCTGTCCACTGCGGACGTAAGGATTCAGGCGCAAGCTGCCAATTATTAACTCCCCATACGAGATAGACCTCAGACGCTTGAGGAATATTATAGTGGATTTCATAGCTGACAATCAGGGAGTCGTCAGGAGCTTCTAAATCTCCCGTGTCGAATAAGTCAGATGTTAAATCAGATGTCAAAATCTCATCCAAATCAACATCATCTTTTACCATATGCGAAAAAATCCCAATATCTGCATCGCGTAGCATCCTCATATACTCTGCAATCTCATCAGGTTCTCGATAATGTAAAAGAAGATCGCGATACTGTTCCGCTAAAACTGAGGCAGGTTTACCAGATAGTAAATCTTTTTCAAATGACACATCTCTATCTGAGAACCAATAAAGCCAAGCCAATCCATGGTTCGTATTGGCAGGAAGTAAAAAACACATTATTCCCATAAGTCCGCTTAGAATGGCAACTTTTACTTTTGTTGAACCGTAGAGTTCCCAAAGAAAAAATGCGGCTAAAAATCCCGGAATGGCCATAGTCACATATCGAAGTGGATACACACCATAAACAGTTTCAATAGCTGTAGCACGACTCCAGCCAGTAGCTAAGGCCAAAAGAATAAAGTTACCGAAAAACAAAAGTATGCCAAAGGCCCGCAACTTTTCGTATTCAGCACTTCGAAAAAATGCTATAAATGCTACGGCTGTTGCTCCTCCGAAAACCGCAATTGTTATAATTATTGGAAGTATCCAAGAGTCTCTAACTGCCGGACCTAAACCCAATGATAAAAATTTTATAGCCGTTTCGAGAGCAGCTGGGACAGTTGGGTCTGGAGGGCGCCAATCTGGACGATGATACGTAATAAAATGTAACCCTGTAAGCGCTATTGCAATTAAAGCCGATATAACAAGAAAAGTACTAACCCAACGTTGCTGATTTTTTACATCACGCCAGTGTCTGACCGCTAAAAAGCTAAACCACAGAGCAATAACCGGGGCGAATATCAATGCATGCGATCCGCTCAATGGGAGTAATACTAATGTAATTCCACCCATTATTGTATAGGGCAGATTCGTTAAAAGAGGATCGCTAACCAAAACTAAAAGGATGACACAAGTTAAAACGGTGGGAACAACCTGGGTAAGCTGCCAACTCCAATAAAGATTTTCTGCATTGCCCAAATGGAGCAGAATAAGGGGAAAAAAGGCATCCACAAAGCTAGTCTTGCCACCACGTATTTTTCGAGCAACTACAATTGATAAAAATGCGATCGCACTTAATACGATAACATTAAAAGCCATACCAGCTCGTACGTCACCTCCCGAAATTTTCAGTAGGCTTAGCAAGATTAGGCGAGGAACCGGAATACGATGTTCACTATTTTGGTTCCAAAACCAACTTAGTAGGTCAGGCTCATTTCCAGTGAGAGGCGGTACTAACCACCAATCTTCATTGAGTAGAACAGTTCGGCCCGATTTAACTAGAATAAATAGGGCCGAGAATACCATAATCAGCCATACACCCCAAACAAAAATTCGTGCCCCATAATCCGACTCTCTGGCGCTAGTCCATCGTTCAAAAACGCTTAACATTATTCTGTGTCCTGATTAGCGGACCTACGTGAAGACGCTGAAAATTTTCTTCGCCATTGTTGAAGCAGAACGTGCCAATAACCACCTCCTACCTTAGCCAACCGAAATGATGAAACACCCATATCTGGTGTGCGATTAATCCAGGATATCGGAACTTCTTTAACAGAATATCCCATCAATAATGGCAGCAGTCCCGTCTCGGCATTAACCGAAAAATGTGGTTGGGTTAACGGTATATTTTCCACTACTTCTCGGCGCATAAGTTTAAGATTATTGGTTAGATCGCGAAACCGTCGCCATAGCATTAATTGAGCCAGCGTATGAAACGCTCGATTAGCTACAATTTTTTGAAAAGGATAGTTAAGCAAGACACTGTGGCGAGAAAATCTGCTACCAACGACAACGTCATATCCCTGGGCAGCCGCATCAAACATATCTCTTATTTCCGGCAAAAGATGCTGAAAATCACAATCCATTGAAAGAACATACCGTCCGGTAGCTGCTCGATATCCATCGGCAATGGCTCTGCCAACTCCGTTGGGTGGTGTTCGGAACACTGGTTTAATGGTAGGGTCTTCAGCTGCAAGCCGGCGTATAACAGCCGCCGTATTATCACGGCTGTTGTCATCAACCGGAATGATCTCGTGGATGTATTCACCATAAAAACTTTTTAGCTGTAAAATGAGTGGCTCAATATTCATCTCTTCATTATGGCACGGAATAACTACTGAAATAGACTGATGCAATTGCGTGTGCTCACACAAAGAAACTTTGGCCGGTTCTACTACACGGGGTGGCTTTTGGGCATGGATTAAGATAGATCCGGCCAATGTTTGAATAAATGGTGCATTTTCGAGCAGAATTGAAAGATTACGCAGAAACCAAATAAGTGGGCGATTTAAGGGCGCGTAAACAAAGTCGTTGTACACAGCAAACACACGGATAAATCCTACTTCTGACATTAACTCATACAGATCAGCTCGACTCAACAAACTACGGGGGTCATTCTGTCCTGAATATTTAGCCATTGTACGACGGAGGCGCAACATAATATTCCACGGGTTGCTTTCGTAGAAAATCACCTGACCGCCCGGCTTTAGCAATTTGTACACATTTTGAAGAAACCAGGCACTATTGCGCTTATCCAGCAAATCCATTGCCACAATAAAATCAAAACGTCGATCACTTAGCTCACCGGGAAGAGATGAAACATTAACATATTCCACCTCTGACGACAGGTTTTGGGGTCTTTTTTGGTTGGTTCGGAAGGTTACTGCCGTAATAGGGTTCTCACCGCGTGAAACCTTAAGGAGTTGGCGAGTAAAGTAGCCTTGACCAGCACCTAATTCTAAAATTGTCTGACCAGGAACAAGGTGGACGATATGTCGCAAGCTAAAGGCTCGCCACAATAATCGATCATCATAAATGGGATCACGTTTTCGCCAGTAATCATCTCGAAACTGCTCACGAACACCCAATGTCTCTATGGTTTGGGCTTGCTCTGCCGTGATAAAAGCCGGTTGGTTGACGATCTTTACCGGCGTCTCTACAGGTAATACCTCTAAGCTCATGATCTCCACCTTTCTAAAGCCAACGACTAATGTTTTGTTTAAAGATTTCGGTTAGGATATCGGGTACTGAATAGGTTAAATCCCATTCAGGATAATGATTTTTAAATTTACTAATATCGCCAATCCACCAAATATGATCGCCGATTCTATTTGTTTCTTGGTAGCTCCAATCAAGTTTTTTGTCAGCAATAGTCTGGCATAGCTCAATTGCTTCTAACATAGAGCAGTTGCTGAAACGGCCACCACCAATATTGTAAACTTCTCCAACCCGTGGATTTTGATAAAAGTGATAAAATGCGTTGACTAAATCATAGCTATGAATATTATCGCGTACTTGCTTACCCTTATACCCATAAACGCTATAATGACTTCCGGTCATCGTACATTTCATAAGATAAGAAAGAAATCCATGGAGCTCAGTACCTGAATGACTGGGTCCGGTTAAACATCCCCCTCGAAAAGCGGCTGTCTTCATACCAAAGTAGCGGCCATATTCTTGAACCAATACATCAGCCGCAAGTTTTGAAGCGCCGAATAACGAATGTTTGCAGGCATCAACACTCATGGTTTCATCTATACCATTTTTGAATTTATGACTTGCTTCAATTTCCCAACGGTGTTCGCATTCTATGAGCGGCAGCAAGTTAGGATTATCCCCATACACTTTATTCGTTGAACAAAAAATAAATGTCGCCTCTGGGCAATACTGGCGCGTATTTTCCAGCAAAACTAATGTACCGTTAGCATTGACGGTAAAATCGGTAAAAGGATCTTTAGCCGCCCAATCATGGGAGGGTTGGGCCGCTGTATGAATAATAAGGTTAATATCTGAACCATAAGTGGAAAACAGTTGTCCAATGGCATCATTATCACGAATATCAATGCTGTGATGGATATATTTGTGACCATAAAGCTCTTGTAATCTGTCCCGATTCCATGTAGTAGAGGCCTCAGCACCAAAAAAAACTTTGCGCAAATCGTTATCTATACCAACCACAACAAAACCACGTTCGCAGAAAAAACGAACAGACTCTGAGCCAATCAATCCGGCCGATCCTGTAACAAGTACGATTCCCATAATTTATTTTTCCTTATTAATTAGGTTAATTTGAAATCGATAATTTGGTTTCTAGAAAAGTTGCCTTAATTCCTAAATATTTTTCAATACCTGATAACCAGGTCGCCAAATAGGCAAGGTTCCATCAGGAAGCAGATTTCCCTTAATTTCCTTTAAATTCCATTCTGATACTCCCGTGACACTTTTAAGGCGACCTCCAAAATCAGAGGCAATTTTCAAACGGCCAAACAAATCAGCTTCTGGTAGAGTTGGATTATAAATAACTCGAAGTGCTACCCGGGCAGTGATACTTGGATTAGGTGAGCTGACAAATGTACGATTGAAATCTTTGAGAAATTGAGTAATAAAATCTAAAGCGGAGTCCTGTATTGGTTTTATGATTGTTTGATATTGTTGTTGTTCGGCTGGATTATTTTCTAATACCGGCTTAACCGTTTCACCCTCTTGTCGATATGCTAATACACTGCCGTGGTCAGCGCTATGAAAGAGTTCAATAATCGATGGTCCAGAGCGAACAAGTTGAGAAATCCAATGAGGTTCGTCGTTTTCAATTAAAAAGCCCTTAGCACGAAATTTGATTGAAGCATTTTTTGGTTTGTCAAATGTACCTAAATAGTAGCCATCAATCTCTTTGTTAATTCCTAAATAATCAAGCAAATTTACTAAACAGTTCTGTAAAGAACCATGCCAGCCGATATCGACGAATGCCGCTTTTTCATCGGTCAACAGCATTTCTTGGCGCATATACATTTCAACCATATCGAAATTCTTTTGATTTTTACGTTGGAGTAATGGCCAAGCCTTTTCCAAAAAGGCTTTAAACTTCGGTCTCGTTATCTCATTTAGCTCTAACTTTCGATTAAGCAGACCATATTCTGCTAGTAAATCTTTTACTTCATCAAACTCAAGAGAGATACGGTTTAACGTTTCTTCAATAGTTAAATGATCCCAACTATGCGAAAACAAATAACGGGCGGTTTCCGGTTCTGTAAAAATCAAACTGGGATAGAGAGCCAGCCGTGAAACATAGAGATATCTGGAGTCGATTTCAAATCCGGCGGCTGCGGCCACCCGATCAAAAAATTGTTTCATAATAAGCCCATCGCGAGCGGCAAAGTAAACGCGTTTGTAACCACCGTGTTTCAAGTTATCAAGCAACCACGCAGAAAAAGCATAATAAAGAACTGACAAGTTCTGCTGGCCTACTTTTTGAAGGAGGGCAAGTCGATCAACAGAGCCATTATCTTCAGCCATACTTCTGCTTATTTCACATAATAGTGAAGAGAGAAATGGTTCTCCGCTTGGTTCATCACCAAGCCCACAACGCCACTTCAGACGGTGTTTAATAGTGGGCACAAAAAATGTACGGACACCTTTGCTAAGAGCCATACTCACATCCGATAATCGATTATCGCCAACGTGAAGCATTCGCTTGGGGCTGCAACCAAGATCATTTAACACAATACTGAAAAGAGAGCCGGTTTGTTTCGTTTTACCGTAGATAGAAGACACATAGATTTTACTTATGCTGTGATAGCCGGCTTGGGCGACAATCTCTTTGATAAAATCTTCAGAAAAATATGTGTCGGTTACAATAATGATTTTTTTACCGGCAATAAGAGCAGCTTCCATCAATGCTATACCACTTTCTAAAGGTACTAACATTGATTTTTCATAATTTAGCTCTATTTGTTTCAATGCTTCAGAACATTGCGGCGTAACACCAAGCATTTGTTTTAATTCTGCGTAAATAGCACCCAGATCAACTTCTTCAATGGAGTATCCCCATACACGTACACGTGCTCTTTCTTCCGCTCGAACCCGTAACTCCGTAAAGTTATCGATATCTAAACCAAGTTGTTTTTTGGCTTCGGCTTGAACATAACGAAATAAATCTTTGGGTGAAAACAGATTCTTGCGGTGAATGAGCGTATCAAATAAGTCAAACGATACAACGTCGACTTGTGTCAACAATTGATCAAACTCTCTTTGTTGCTGCTCGTTCAAATAGTGCTTCTCAATATTTGTGCGCATTTGTATCTGGTGAGAATTATAAGATGTGGCAATCATAATTTTACTCCTGGCAAAAATGTTTACAGCTCTGGATGGAGTTATTGTGATGTATATTCAATGTCAACATTTTTGTACACTGCTCCGTTAGAAGACAAAGGATTTGCCCTTAATCTTTTCCATGATCTTTTAGCTTTCTTGAGAACCATAGAAGCTCTCTCCTGAAAAGAAAATTTGCCATTGTACATAAATTCAGTGGGACGTATTCCTAGTTCAACTTGCACGTCAGCCAGATCCAATTCGAAGGGTTGATTGTGAGGTAATTTGATAATAAATCTGGCTTGATGTCCACGCTGCAACGCTTCTTTTTGAACAGCCGGGCATTTTATAGTGAATGTCCATCTCGCAAATTCACGAGGCACAGCAACAACTTGCTCGGCCCAGCTTACCTGTCTACCATTACCTAGCTCAAAGCGACCACCGACAGTGAACCAATTTTGTGGACTTTTCAAGCGACAAATCGCACTTATCACAATCGTATTACCAGAAAGGCTTGCCACCTCCGGAAATGCACATTCCAAATTAAACCAGGAACCCCCTTTGGTATAACCTTTATTTTCGATATGGAGATAATTTTTACCGGATGACAAATTTAAGCCATTTTCACGCCATGTTCGACGTTCAACTTCATAAGTAACTTGGTGCCCGTCATAACATATTACAAAACCAGGACAAATTTCAGAATAGGCATAGGTATTTGTGGTATCTTTTACCGATTCACTCGGTCCCGGCCAAATGCGGAAATCACCATTACGTACAAAGTTTTGAGTTTGCAAACGCGCTGAATTTCCATTTGCCTGAGCTGACAGTTGTTTAATTTGCTGCTCGATAGTTGCAACGTACTCATGCAACCGTTCAAACTCTTGTTGTTGCTGAGTAAATAATACGTTCTGTATCTCACCCATTGTTAATAGTTGGGCGAGAGACATTTCCGCCTCTTCCTCACCCTGACCTCGTATCAGATCATTAATAAACTCCGTCCGTTTTGCCCGATGAATGGAATTTTGGGCATGAACAGAGTTTCCATAAGCCCCTGTGGTTGTATTAGTGCGATGATGATAATTGGCCAAAGGTTCAGGAATAACATCAATATTAAAACGACGCAGCATGCGTAAATGAAAGTCCCAATCACCCAGTACACCATACTGCTCACGGTATGGTCCAACCGTTTCTAAGGCTGCTCTGCGAAAGATAAAAGAGATTGGGGGAAATCTGTTTTCAATGGCCAGATCGACCAATGAAAGATTATATAGCTTATCATTGAAGATATAGTTGTTGTGAGTAACAATGCCATCTTCGTCATCAATATGCTCAACAATAAGATTTGACCAAGTCGTTACCCCGCCTAACTGAGGATTCCAACCGTGTGTATCTAAGTGCGAAACCGTTCTGGCCAAGAAATTCGGTTCCCAAGAGTCATCATCATCATGGATAACAATAAAATCGCTGTCACACCTATTAATTCCCGCGTTTGAAGCCGTTTGCATGCCCATCGAAATCGGATGATGGACCATTAAAATTCGCCTGTTAACCTCATCAGCTACTTCTTCTACAACAAATTTTACGGTATCCGGATTACCACCGTCATTAACAATGACCATTATCCAGTCTTGAAAGGTTTGATCGAGAGCGCTGCGAATGGCTCTGCGCAACAGAATGGGACGATCCTTTGTTCTGGTAATAATGGCAACACGGGCATACGGCAGTTGCTCGTAACTAGACCTTAGTTGATGAGGACCGGCTACGCGTGTTTCCGGCCCAACCGGCGTTACGGGTAAATCGGTCAGAAGGCCTTGCGCCAATTGAATCAATTTCGCCTGATAATAGGGTAATTGTTCAAGATAAGGGCGAATGTGACGCCTTAAGTTTGCACTTTTGTGCAGCTGGGTCTGCTCACCACGGAACATTCCACCCTCGCTGACCCGGTACCAAAAAAGGGGTTCCGGCACACAAACAATTTCCACTCCTTCAATAGATGCCCGACAGAACAGTTCCCAATCTTCGTGCGTAATGCCATAATCTTCGGTAAAGCCACCAAGTTTATCAAAGGCTTGCCGTTTATAAAGCGCATTGGCATCGCCATAACAGTTGCTAAAAACCCCCAAGGCAGGATCAGAACCGAAAGGTGTAAATCTCATCGGTGGTGGCTCAACCCCAGAAAGCGTTTTCTCGGTTTCAAACACATCGCAAAAAGTAGTAACTATCTCAGCTCCGGTTCTCTCAGCTACAGCTACCATTGTGCTAATTTCCTGGGGTTTGGCCACATTGTCATCATCCATAAAGAGTAAATAATCACCAGACATGTGACGGGAGCCATAATTACGGGCTGCACCTAAATAGCGATTCTCTTGAACCAGCAAGCGCCAGCCGAGCAGTTCAATCTCTTCTTTGATAAGTTCCAACTCTTTTTGAACTTCAGGATTCGGACTGCCGTCATCGACAACCAAAACATCAAAATTCTTGTATGTTTGCTGCTTTAACGAGGCAAGCGCACGACGTAATTCTTTGGGTCGGGAGAAATGGGTAATACAAACACTCACTTTAGGATTTGTATGATTTTCCGTCTGTAATGGAGCAGATGAAGGAATATTTTCAAAAGTTTGCAGAGGAGCATGTCCGGTTTGCCACAATTTCAGTGCGGATGAAGGTGTAAAGTGATGATTAGACAAAGATTGAAGCGTTTCTACTATTCTGTTCGCAATTTGGCCAGGGTTGGCCAAGCAAGTCTGTTCGTCAACATTTAATTGAGAATGCTGGGGATGCTTAACATGGATCACGGGTAAACCGGAATTTTTGATTAATCGAGCACGTAAGTTCTCACGTCGAACAGTATTGCAGACGACTACACCGGATAATCCAAAAATGTACTTTATTTCATCATCTATAGATAAGTCGCGCTTAATCGTAACCGGTACTTTCCATACTCTGCTTCGTAGACGAATATAACTCGCTGCATCCATTCCCCCAATAGCATGTGGGGTACCGACAAAAACAATCTCAGTCGGCGTTTTTAACTCGGATAAAACACGCCCAATTGCATCGCAAAAAAGCGGTAATCCGCTATCGGCGCTGAGAGAACCATAGTAGATGATAGATTGCGGGGACTCCTGCAAAGCTGGTTCGGCCTCAATAGCCAAAGGTTCAACTTGATCCCAGGCCCAATCGTGAATTCTAACATCATCGCGCGGATAAATCTTATCTAAGTACCATTGCCAAGCCAGACGATCATGGACAATAATAGCATCAGCCCGTTCTAGACTGCCCCTCTCTAACAAATCATCCATTAATGCGCCAACGTCATCAAGTAAATTATCTTGAACCTCTTTGTTAAAGATCGTGCCTCCCATAACATGCACAACAAATACTGTATCGAGAAAATAAAGCCCCAACTGCTTAGCAAGTGTAGGGTAATAAACTACTCCGCAGCGATCTATGGAGTGAACCTCACTGAAAGCTCGATCTTTCAAAAATTCATAAAAATTGTATGCAGGCTTCTGACCGGCAATGGCTAGATTAGGTGTCACAGGTTCTTTTAATATTTCAACTGTAACTTTTTTCAAAAGTTCTTTTGAAAATAAAGAGCATACACTCTGCCAGCCGGCTGTATCAGGTTCAACGGTGATAATAGTGCAAGAAATATTTTGATCGGGGTTCAACCTTATTTCTTGTTCCAAGTGCGCTGTGGCAAACATTAAGAGTTCAATAACCTCTTCATTTTGAGCAGCAATTTCACCCAGGGTTGGCACAATAAAGGCAAGATTTTTTTTCAGCATATTACTTTTCATGAGGTTTCTCCGAATAAGCCACCCCGTAGTTTATACTTTCTAATGGGGTTGACCACGCGTTTGCTTTGTGATGAGGCGGTTCGATATGCTTATCTTTTGTTTTTTGTAAATGATTCCATTGAGAATATTGCTCATACCACATCTGATTGAGCAAAGGCGGTCCAAACCAGTTTGCCTTCGATGTAACAGACTCCGCTAATTTCTGTTTATCTATACTATTCGATGGGTCAATAATGCCTTCTAAAGCTAAGGCTTCCAGAAAAGGTACAGCCAAGGTTGTAGTCATAATAGAGTAAAAATGGCTTCCTTTTAACAGCTCAAACCCTGGTTGAGGGTGAATAAATCCGACAAGATGTTTGCCATACCAGATTTTTACCCCTGCTGGTCTTTTCTCATCTAAAAACTGCATTGCCTTTTCTAAGCCCTCGGCAAGGTTAACCTCAACGATTAGCTCATCTTTCGAGAGACTAGTTTTACTATTCCGCACAAAAGCAGCTACATTTCGCCAATTTTTTAACTGCTCAATTACTCCCCACCAATACCAATACCAATGTAAAAAGCTGTAAAATTTATCCCAATAACGGCTGAACTTAAAAATTTCTAATCCACTCAAAATACTGTTTTGCATACTTGCTAGAACACTACCAAATGTTGACCAGAGAAACGGAAAGATCATAAGAGCAACTCGGTAACGCAATTTCATAGACTCAAGTAAAATAACAATTGGCAGTGTAGAACGCAACTCAGGGTATTGTTGTCCTATCATTACGTCCGCTCGGCCTTCCTGGCGAGAGCGATCTAAAATCCGGTTTATATTCATCGTTTCGTGATGATCAGCAATCGCCCCAGAGACAAATTTCATTTCTGCTTGAGATTTAATTAACCGAATTCCTAACTCATAATCCTCGTGAGCCCGAAATATTGGATTAACGTTAAAGCCCCCAATGCGAGCAAACATATCCGCTTCCATCGACAGATTTCCGCTCAGTAAATCTTGATAAGAAAAGCGATGGCCGGGCTGTTGTAGTTCATAAAATTTGGCTTGCCACCAACTTCCTACTTTGGAATAAAAATAACTGTTAAACGAATTTTTCACAGGTAAGTAGGGGCCGATCCCCACCTGCCCACAACGTTTGTGGTGAGCAGCAACATGGGCCTCAACTAAACAAGGGCCAGGTACAACATCATCATCTAAAAATAACAAGAGCGATCCTTTGGCCTGGGCCGCACCTCGATTGCGAGCCGCCGCAGCACCCTGGCTTGACTGCTCTATTATAGTTAGTGGAAATGAGGCTTGATAACGGTGCAACATATTTGATGTATTATCGCTACATCCATCAGCTACCACTAAAACCTCCATTAGTTGAGAAGGATATGTCTGTTGGTTAAGCGCATCAAGTGTGCCCTTTAACGTTGCACATCGGTTATGAGTTGGAATAATTACGCTGATTACAGGTAAAAGTGATGTCTCAGTCATTATCATTTATTACCTTTATGAAGACACCAAACTGAATACGGATAAGCCCAAGGTCCTACTACAGCGCCACAGAATCTAGCAAATGTAATATCAAGTGGTGTACTGTAGGGTCGTCGTAATAATGATTTAGCCAGCGTGGGCACTTCTCGCCAAACCCACTCACCTATTTGCCGGGCTGCATCGAAGTTTCCTCTAAATAAATAGTGAGTCCAAATTGCAAAGCCAGCCACTTCATAACCAAAAAGCTGCCTACGCAACTCTTTCCAGGTACGACGATGGCGATGCCAGTTCAATGCTTCGGGTTCATAAACAATAGAATAGCCTGCCAAAAGAATACGGATAAACATATCCGTGTCACCCCCACCTCTGGTTGGTGTACCAACATCAAAGGCTTCGTTAAAGAGACCTATCAATTCAAAAACAGTTCGTCGCAGCGCCATATTAACTCCGGCACCAGCTACCCAACCCATTAAAGGATCACAGTTGTTGCTATCTAGGTACATTCGTTTAAAGCCACGGCCAAAGCCACCCAACCGTTGAAACCATTCTTGAGCTTCTGTTTCTAATTCCAACGGCATTGTCATCCCAGTAACACACATTACATTTGGATCATCGAAATTACGAAGCAGTGTTCGAAGCCAGTTAGGATCAGGCGCAGCATCATCATCGGTGAAGACCACAATATCATGATTGGCCTCGCTCAAAGCTTTATTTCGGGCAATATTTAAGCCTGGTCGATTTTCGCGCACATATCGAACCCGTTTATACTTTTCGACAAGTTCTTGGGTTAGGTTAGTTAAAGGAGCGTTGTCCACAACAATAAACTCTTGACCATCATCAGGTAACTGCATTAAAGCATCTAAACACCGTTTCAAATCTTCTGGTCTATCGCGAGTGCATACAGCAACTGTTGCGTTAAGTAGTGTATTAGAAATGTTTGAACAGTGATCAGGAAATTTTAAGTAGTTATGAAGCCAATTTTCCCAAAAGGAAGAATCCGCACTAAGGAGTAAAGATTTATATAGATCATCCCTGTTGATTCGACCGGGAGACAATGGAATCAAAGCTTGGCCAACCGGTCTGCCATCAATACGCAGTAGAACCAAAGCGCGATCATATCCCTTTTGATTATCAATTTCGTCAGGAAGGTTATTGTATTCCAGATCAAAGATGGCTGTGGGCATTACGCTCTCCGTTTCATTCCTACAATGTAATATGGTAAAGACAGTAAATCAGGCCTACTTCGTTACACTTTCGCCTCTAAAATTAGCCTCATCTTTAGGTAACTCGGAGATGTTAACATTTAACCCCATTAATTTATTCCATATCGAAGTCACACGAGGACGCAGCAGGGGGCGAAGCAGACCAAGCTGTGGCACGGCTAAACAAAAAGTAATAATGTAGAGTAAGTTATACCTATTAGAATTTTGAATAACGTTCATTGAATAAAAGGCTCCTCCCATTAATAACAACATTGTTATTAACTGCGGCAGCAACCATAGGGGGCTTATACCCGCAGCTTGGTTTTTAGGTGTTGGTCGAAAAGATAATGGCAAACGTAATACAGCCATAACCCAGGCAAATGTATAAATCGGCCAACTGGCATAAATAATTACAATGGCCCGCCAAAGCGATTCTGTAGTAACAGAAGAGTGATGCCATTTACGCAAAGCCAAATGGCGAATAGTTACATCCATTAAAGCTACAGGGGTTAGATAGTAAAAATACCCTTGTAAAGTCATTAATTCAGCTTCACTCCCTGAAAATAAAATCAAAATTATAACAGCCAGGTGAACAAAAATGACTGGACCAATGAGATATTTAGTTGTTCGCACTGCATAAGCTATACGTCCACCCCAAGTTAAATGGGGAAATAGCCGGAGATAATCTGTTAGTAAAACCTCAAAAACGCCACGTGCCCATTTGAACTGTTGGGTAAACCAGGCCACCAGATCAGGAGGGGCAAGTCCTGGAGCCAGAGGTTCGGCTACATAACGCGACCGCCAACCCGCTCCGTGTAGAGCAATCGATGTAGCTAAATCTTCGGCCAAACCAGGTCGGTAACCGCCAATAGTTTCAAGGGCAGCCCGCCGAATTAAGGAATTACTGCCCATTTTCGTAGCACTATCAAATCCATCCATTCCTAAAGAGGTGGGGTTGTAAAAGTCGAAGCTTGTCTCTGTGGCAGCTTGAGCAACAAAACCATGCCCACCACCGTTTGCAAACGTGGGCATAACCTGTACAAATCCAACGGCGGGGTCAGCAAAAAAACCAACGGTTTTATCCAAATACGTGGGAGCAGGAATATGATCGATATCAAATAACGCAATAATATCGCCCTTAGTCTGGGATAATGCTGCATTCACATTTCCGGCCTTAGCATCTTTCCGACCTTCACGAGTTAGGTATCCTACCCCTAACTGTTTAGCCAATTCTGCCAGTTTCGGATCATCACCATCGTCAAGAAGCCAGGTCGAATGTTTACCATGCATAGCACAACAGGCCAAAAGATTACGCTCAACCATGCTATGCTCTTCGCCGCAGGCCGTGACAAAAACATCCACACTTAAACCTTTGGGGCGCTTTGGCCAGGTTGAAGGACGATGATGCGTACCAAGATAGACGATCCAGCTCAACAAAATTTGAGCGATACCATAGAGGAGGGCACCGGCAAAGCCAAGTGCTAACCAAGGAGACATTAATCGACCATTTTGAAACCACCAGCTATAGTAAAAAATAAGTGCCAGGGTGCCAATTATTACTAAACCAATGCCTCGTAATTCACTGTGCGAAATCTTTGTCATCCGTGACGGTCTCATATAAATATACTCTCATTTGAAAGTTTCCAGCTTGAGTATGTAGATCATAATTGGCCACAAGTTGAGCGTGCTCCATCAGCCAATAATGTAAATCTGGGTACACTTTTTGAGCAATCATATCTTCAACAAACTATAGCCTGTTGGCATTTTCATCAATATTCTTCGGATCGATTGCTGTCCAATTTACGGTTTTCTCTTTGAGGTAGAAGTCGCCGATTTTCGGGTTGATAACACAGCCTATCGCGAAACATCAGCTGGTAATTCCTCCATAGTTAGAAACTACCTTGTCAGTCAGTTAAGGGCATAACCTGAAAAACTTTGACATTATGATTCAAATCTTCGTAAACTTGCTTAAAATTGGTCGGATGATTTACCAAATAGGGCAATAAAGTTGAGGATGTGTATTCATCAAGTTGATTTCCTGTATCCCATTCATACAAATGAGGTTGTATCAAAATGTAATCAATATCTTTATCTTCGACATATTGTTGAATATCGATTATGCCCGGTCCAGAAATCTCAGTGCGGCGACGCGAATAAAGATAATTAGGCATACCATTAGGAGACAGAACAATTGCATCTGAAGATGTGTTTTCACGAAGCCATTGGTTGCCCGCAGGCAAATAGGTCACACGATCATAAACAGGCAACCGCACCTCGCGATAATTAAGCACCAAAGAAATCATCATTATCATAATTACAAAAGCTACTACCAAAACAGATTTATAGGTTGTAGAGGAAGCTAAAAAACTATTTACACACCATAGTGCTGCTTGTAAAAGATAAAAATAAAGAAACGGTATCATTGGAATTATTAAACGAGTTTGATGATCAGTACCTGCCGTATAAATTACCCAAATGTAGAAAATTATAAAATATAAGGCTACATAGAGATCCATGACCTTAAAGCGATGTAGAGAGATAAAGTATCCAAATGCCGTAAAGGCTAATAAGGATACACCTAGCCAGTAGCTAACATTGGGTGTTAAGGCTTTTGAAATAAAATTGCTACCAAAAACAGGAATTAAAGCGTTTGATGCAACATCGACAGAGAAATATGAAGCGTATTTCCAAAATTGAACGAATTCAATCATATTGCTCAATACATATCTAACATGTTCATAATATAAAGGTGAGAAGACGAGCGCTCCTCCATTTCGATAATTAAACCAAGTTAATGGCACCAGAACTAACAGCAGCACGCCTGCCGTTGGTAGAATAAACCGCCGATACTTGAAAATGAGGTAAAGCAGCAAAGCCCCTAGGAGAGTAATGCCTATCGTCCGTATCATTAAGGTGTAAAAAGCTGCTAGCACAATCAGGATGAGCAGCCACACTCTGTTATATCGCTCCCCTTGCTGCCATAAATCAAATAAGACCAAAGTACTTAATGACAAGAAGAGATAAGCTGGTTCAGACATCACTGTCCCTGACATACCTATTAAACTAGAGTTGACAACGGCTAAAGCAACAACTGCTATAGTGTGGATCGGCTGTAACCGTGCTCTAAACAGTAAATACATCAAAGGAATACAGCCCAACCAGAATATTAAAGACAACAGTTTCAATACGGTATAATTTTCAGGGAAAAGGGTTGCAAAAGGGGTTAATAAAATAGGCCAACCGGGTGGAAAGGCCTCCTCTATGGGGGCACTTGGACTATTTATCAGACGATATCCCGTACCGGCTGCCAAACTTTCAGACAAGATAATATAGTGGGCGTCATCAAAATATGCCCCTACCGGAATCGCGTTGAAACGTAATAGGCAAAGAGCAGCACTAATCGTAATCAACAAGATCAGGACTTTATAGGGAGTAACTTTTATTTGCCCTAAATTAACAGTTTGTTGTTTAAGGGCAGCCTGCGAGATATCTAGCATACTGACGGTTCGCCTTTTCGCCAATAGTAAGTATACCTATCTAAAAAATCTAAACTGGTTAGCTTTATTTGAATGTTACCAAAGCTGATTTAATACGGAACCACTTGGTCAATCTTGGTCTGAGTGGTAAATAGCCTTTAGTGGCAATCCATAACGTTAGCTCTACCATCACTTATTTTTTGATGCACCAGTGTAACTTATAAATTTTTTAATATTGGAATAAAATCGGCTCGTAATTTCTGTAAAACGATATACCTAAGTAATGTACAGTGACATGCAGACAACTATAAGAAGGTAGATGTAGGAATAGGATATATGATAAAATATTTTCTTTTTTCCAAAGGACAGTTATTGCTCTTGGCTGACGCTTTATTTCAATAAAATGCGTAGTTGATATCACACTAAAAGAAATTTATACTACCAAGAATATATATATTTTCGCCAAAATAAATATAATCTCCATAAACATCTACTATAAAAAAAGTTAGAATTTTAACTAAAGCTCAAGTAATCTGTCATTTCGGTAGGTTAATGTTTTACAAAGCTCACCACACCCATCTCTCCCCAAAAAAGACACAATTTTGCTAAGTGACCAATTGTCCCATTGATAGTTGTACAGAGAAGTGATATAATTTTTAACACTCTTGTACGCGTCAGGCACATCAAAAGGCATTATGAGCGAAGCGGATAACGCATTCACCACTATGATCATTGAAAGTTTAACCCGTATCCCCTTTTTTAGAGGGTTACCACCAGAGGCATTGTCGGCTATTTCGGCTAAATTGCAGCGAATTCGGTTAGAACATGGCGCGGTTGTTTTTGCCCAAGATGAGTCGGGTGATGCCATGTATCTTATTGAGTCGGGGCAAATAAAGGTATCGGTCAATGTTGGAGCAGGACAACCGGAAAAGGTAGTAAACTATTTGGGGCCGGGCAATTTTTTTGGTGAGATGGCACTTTTGCTCAACCAACGTCGTTCAGCCACAGTAACAGTATCGATTGATGCCGATTTGTGGGTATTGCGCAAGGCTGATATGGATGAGTTGCTGGTTGAGTATCCGGTTATCGCTTTACAAATTACAAAAGAACTAAGCCGTAGGCTAACAGACGTTGTTACTGAAAATACACGACGGCCCGGTTATACAATTAGCGCGGTTTTTGGAACAGAAGCCTGGCGGTTGGCAAACAGCATCTATAACCTCACGCGGCAGCGTATTATTGTGCTCGATATCACTGGGGAAGATATTGCCGCCCAAGCCCACGTACTTGATGATAACTTTGTTATCCTTGAGGCTATGGAAGATTTATCCAGCGAAAACTTTGGGGAAACCCTGGGCATTCTGGCCGATGGGTTCGACTGGGTTTTGTTAGCCTTACCCACAGACTACAGTGAGGTTGGGGCAAAAGCGGTTCAACTTGCCAAAGCCACTATCTTATTTAACACCTATGAACAAGAGTGGATAAAAAACTATTCAGAAGGCCCCATCATCTATTGTAACGGTACACAAGTAGAGGTTGACCGAACAGCCCGGAAGATTACGCACTGTGTTGTTGGTTTGGCTTTATCGAGTGGGGGAGCCAGAGGCATAGCCCACATTGGTGTATTAGAAACCTTGGAAAAAGCAGGTATTCCGGTAGATATTATAGCCGGCACCAGTGCCGGCTCGTTATTTGGAGGGCTATACGCTTCGGGTAAGTCGGTTGAAGAAATAGCCGATTTTGCCAGAAACTTAATCAAACTTATTGACTTAAAGAGCGGGTTGTGGGATCCAAAATTAAGGCTACCCTGGAGTGGCCTCATCAAAGGCAACGCCACCGCCAAGTATCTGGCAAAACAATTCAACGATACTACCTTTGCCGATACACGTATTCCGTTTTATGTGGTCGCCGCCGATGTCATTTCCGGAGAGGAAGTTATTTTTGAGAGCGGTCCCATAGCTGAGGCAGTAAGAGCCAGTATCGGCATGATTGGAATTTTTGCACCTTACCAACTCAATGGACATTATCTCATTGATGGAGGCGCTGTTAACCCAGTACCAGCCAGCGTGCTAGCCGAAAAGGGAGCCAATATCATAATCGCTTCTAATGTTATTCCTTCTTTGGAAGCAGAACGGGCCAGAGGTAAAGAGGCGGCCTATCGCAACCAGAATCCTAATTTTTTGGGAG
>JAGRBY010000330.1 GCA_020433835.1 Anaerolineae bacterium
AAGCCGGTCAAGAATATTGGCTGTCGATGAATCTGGCCGGCGATTTCGCCTCGGCCTGTCATCGCACCATCCACGAGACGGTTATCACTGATGCCGGTCTTGATCCCATCTCCTTTGTCGAGAATCACCACAACTTTGCCTGGCGCGAGGAGCACGGCGGACGAACGTTGATCGTGCATCGCAAAGGGGCCACCCCGGCGGCCAAAGACGAACTGGGCGTCATCCCCGGCACAATGGCCGATCTGGGCTACATTGTGGTTGGTCTGGGCAACGAACAGTCGCTCAACTCATCAAGCCACGGAGCCGGGCGACCGCGCTCGCGCACCGCCAGCAAGCAGATGATCACTCGCCATCAGCGCGATGCCTATTTGCGCCAGCGCGGTGTCGAACTGCTCAATCCTGAAGCCGGTGTCGACGAAGCACCCCAGGCCTACAAAAATCCCGCCGAGGTTATGGCCCAACAGCAGGATTTGGTCCGCCCGGTCGCTACCTTTATGCCGATGATGGTCATGATGGCCGGAGATGATAAGTTTGGGCGAAAAAAGAAGGGTGATAAGAAAAAGAAGCGGCGGCGCTAAGGCCACCGCTAGCCACCCGCAGACCGCCGAACAACAGGTGTCTCCCATAATCCACGAAGGCACACAAAGAGGCACTAATCTTTTTATCGTTTATTCGTGTAACTTCGTGTTCTTCGTGGATCAAACTTCTCGCTTTTTTGGTTAGATGCTAAAAGGGCTTCTCCCATACCGTTAGATGATGGTATTAGCTTCTTCATCGGGATCAAGCCGGTTGGCAGCAATTAAGGGTAGTCCTAAATCACGTATCTTCTTGAGTACGCTATGTAAGGCGGCTTGATCGACGACAGGCCCGGTCAGGATGGTCTGTCCACATTGATCCGGCGTAATCGTGAACCCATCAAACCAATCCGATCGCTGCGGGCTTAAATGCCCCTTGACGATAATTTGATAAATGTCAGGTCGGTCAGGATCGTGTTTTGATTGACAGTCATGTGTCATAAGTTCGGTTAGTCCGTCAAAAAAGTATCTAATGCTATCAAGGCAGACCAGGCTTTGGGAAAACTAAACTCGGCCATAAAGCGAAGTACTGCTTTGATTTGTGCGCGGGTGACACCGCAGGCCAGAGCCTGCTCAAGATGAAATTGAAAGGGGCCGTCCAATGTTTGATAACAGATATCAACGGCTAACGATAAATAGACGCGCTCCTTTGCCGTTAATCCTGCTCGACTCCAAACCTGACTCATCTGCCGGATAACAAAATCGCCAAACTGAGGGTCAAGCGTTAATAATGTGTTTTGGGTAGCCTCATTCACAGTAAAGGACTCCGCATGGGCCGGTAACGGTGTCTCCGTGGCGGGATGTTGACCTTGTTGGTCAAACAAAGCATAGATTTCTTTCAGACGTATCATAGCTCTCAACGTGCTGGGGTAGCCGGCATAAGGTGCTAGATGCAGCAGCACTTCCTTGACCTCGGCCCGGGTAGCGCCATTGGATAGCGCCATGTCTACGTGCATCTGCAACGGCAAATCGAGAATTTGGTAACAAACGTCGGCTGTCAGGCATAAAAAGGCACACTCTTTGGTCGACAATTCGGCTAAAGCCCAAACTTCGCTGCCAACCTGGACCGCCATCTGTCCAAAATCTTGATCGATGGCCATAATGTCTTGATGAGCACTTTTATCGCTGGGTAATTTCATGGGTTGTTCTCCTCTATATAAGCTACGAAGTTGGTATGTTTTATAGACACAATTAACAGGATTGACTCGGTTAGAGATAAAGAGATTAGGTGATAAGGAGATTTTTTTAGCAATCTCCCCATCTCTAATCTCCAATCTCCTACCTATTCCTTACATTATTGAATGGCTGATGTTAATGGCTCATCTCGTGGTGCAAAGGTGTAGCTTGCGCCGTTTTGCCCTGACTCGCATTAGCCTGAATACCAAACTGTTGAGGCAATCCAAATAACTTGAACCGAATCTTATCGAGCCAGCGCGTTGGTAAAATTTGCGGCATCACGGTTAGGACACCGGCATGGGCACCAACCGAATAACGGGTTTTGGGTGTTTCAACGGTTAAAGCCTTCAGGACCGTTTGGGCAACGACCTCCGGTGGGCTGCCCTTTTTTTCGCGGGCTACGGCGGTTTTGACAAAATTCCTGAACGATTGCTCATAGCGTTGACGTCCTGTCGGAGGGAGCTGCCGGATGGTATCTTCGCTGTCATGAAGGAGACGATCTACCGCCGGGGTCGCAATGGAAGCTGGGGCGACCAGAACCACGTGAACGCCCCACGGATAGAGCTCCAGACGCAGCGCATCAGTGATGGCTTCCATCGCATGTTTTGAGGCGCACAAGGCTCCGCCAAAGGGCATGGTAATTTTGCCGCCAACCGAACCGATGTTGATAATCCGGCCCTGAGCCTGCCGGATGAGCGGCAGAAAAGCCTGCGTTACCCGAACCTGCCCAAAGACATTGATTTCAAATTGTCGGCGCAGGCCGTCAGCCGTGATGTATTCAATGGGGCCGGGTACGCCAACCCCCGCGTTGTTCACCAGCCCGACCAACCCCGTTTCACCGACGGCCTCTGTCACAATGTTGACCGCCACAGCTATCGACGTCTCATTCGTGACGTCCATGAAAATTGGGGTGAGGTATTCAGACGCTGCCTGTCTCAACGCCTCGGCGTCCTCCTCTTTACGGACGGTGGCAAAAACCTCATAGCCGGCCTTGTCCAGTTCCAGGGCACAGGCTCGACCAATACCGGACGACGCGCCGGTAACAACGACTGCATTGCGATGTTTGTTTGACATACTGTTCCTCCACAGTGGCTAAGTTGTACCTGTTTAACAGCTCACCAAATGACCGACATTTTGTTGTGTTCTTTTAGCGTAGTAGGGCCTCAGTATTCTCTGTTTGAGCAAAGGTGCCCGTCACCTGAATAATTACGCTGAGTTAAATGCAGTGTATCAAATAGCGGGGCGATAGGAAACGGACAAAGGGTGTAGTGGGGGTTGTAATGAGAGGTGTAACGACAAACAAAAAGCGGCTATCGGGGTGATAGACGCTCTGGCTGATAGGTAACTCATTATTTAGGAATGAAAAATTAATAACTTCCCTAATTCTGCCAGGTAATTTGTAATTGATAACTGGTAATTAGAGACTGGAGATTGAATAACCAATCACTATTTACCAATTACCAAACTCAAATGCGGAAGTTATTTAGTTCACGATCCTTAGCTATTTAGAGGAGCTTGAGTTCTCTGGCTTTAACCACGGCCTGGGTTCGGCTCCCGGCTTCAAGCTTACCATAGATATTGCTGATGTGCCTTTTGACGGTACTGATCGTCACAATCAGCTCTTCGGCGATCTCTTTATTGGAATAACCGGCTGCCACCCGCCGTAAGACTTCCATCTCGCGTTCACTTAAAGGTTCTACCAGCGGTTGTGCAGCAGTTGTGGCCTCGCCTAAAGCATTGAGCAAGGGTAAGGTGTAAGTTGTGTGCACTCCCTGGGCTACCGCTTGACGCAGTAAATCGATCATTGGCCTACCTTCATCAAGAAAGATACGGACGAAAGCTTCCGGTTCGGCCAGATCGAGCGCCTGCATTAAAGCTGACAATGCTTCCCTACTGCGTTTTCGAGCAGTAAAGGTGATTGCCTGGAGGATAAGAATCTCAATTAAACTGCCGTTGCGTTTGGCTGCTACGGCGGCTTGGGATAAACGACGGAGCGATGCCTCGGCGCTTTCAAAATTTTCTTCAGCGATCTGTAATCGAGCCAGCGTTAAGTACGCTGCTTCATCAAGATAAGCAATAGGTGTATCGGCGCGGCTCCAGCGCTGGGCTTGCACCCATCGATTCGCTGCCGTGAGATCCCCTTGCGCGATCCAGAGGCGGGCCTGGTAGCATTCAGCGGAAGGCAGCGGCCAAAAACGACTGACCGCATACTGCTGCTCAATTTGCAACGCGGCTCGTATAGCTTCCTGGCTGCCATTTACATCGCCCTGCGTTTGATGCAGCCAGGCCAGCCAGACGTAACCGGCAATCAAAATGTGAGGATGGCCCCCGGTCTGTCCCAAGGCGATCCCTTTGTGCAAGTATTCCGCCGCCGGGGTTAACGCATTCTGCTCACGGTATAAATCGCCCAAAACCACATACAGAAAGCCGACGGCCGGGAAGTTGTGCCACCCGTATCGGGCCACCAAGGCCAGCCCCTCCTGACAAAGACGCAGCGCCTGTTGCAGGTTACCCTGAGCGCGGAGTAATTGCGCGTTAAGGAAAATAGCCGCTAACGTGTTCGCCATAAGTTGGGCGGTCTGGCCGGTGGCAATGATATGGGTGAGCTGTTGGGCGGCCGGCTCGAATTCGCCCTGTAAATAGTGGGCTATGGCTAGATTAAGGGCAACCATCGCTTCCAGCAGCGTATCTTGTTTAGGCAGATAGGCTAACGCTTGTTGCGATAGGCTGATGGTCGAGGCCAGATCGCCCGTTTCTCGCATCAGGTAGGCACGCATAGCGGCGGCGTGCGCTTGCGCTTCAGAGGACTTCAGGGTTCCGTCGGTTTCAAGCTGAGTCTCAATGGCTTGCAACCGAGTTGCAGCCGCCTTAATCTGCCCGCTCAAAAATAAGCCCCAACTATAGTACAGCCCTAACAGGGGCCGAACCTGGATCGCCTCATCCGGCACAAGGTCGAGCCAGGTGAGCAGTATCGTCAGTTCGCTGCGCTGAATCATTGCCGACGCGACCTGCTCAACCAGTGCGGCGACCCGGTCAAAATCCTGAGCCGCTAGCGCATGCTGCACAGCTAAATCTGTTAAACCGGTTTGCTCATACCATTGACTGGCGCTCAGATGCAGCTGGGGTAACTGATGCGGATAAGTGAGTTGGAGCCGATAGCGCAGCAGGTCGGCAAAAAGCGGATGATAGCGGTACCAGCGCCGTTGATGATCAATGGGGTTGATGAAGAGGTTGGCCTGTTCCAGATTCGCCAATATCTCTTGCGCGTTGGGTCCATCCGAAATGGGGGCAGTGGCGCGATCAACATCACGTGCCTCGACCCCTTGCAAGAGCGCCTCACACAGCGGTCCGCACAGCCGGTTGAGAATGGAGGTGTACAACAGAAAGGTTTGAGTCTCGGCCGATTGCTGCTGCAACACTTCGTCGACCAGATAATCCATGATATAGTGATGGCTACCACTAAAGGCCTCGACGAACTGCGCCACCGCCTGGCTTTCACGCTGCCCCAGCGAGAGGGCGGCCATTTGCAAGCCGGCAATCCAGCCTTCGGTTCGCCGATCGAGCGCCTCTACCTCAGCCGGAGATAGGGTGAGACCGGTCATTTGCGTCAGAAACTGAGCCGCCTCGGTTGGGGTAAAGCGCAGGTCAGCGCTGCGCAGCTCACTCATCTGCCTGTTGGCGCGTAGCCGGGCCAATGGCAGGTTGGGATCAGTCCGACTGGTTATTACCAGATGCAGGGTGGGAGGGAGGTTATCAACAAAATAGGTCAAGGCTTGATCGATGGTGTCTGTGTCGAGGAGATGGTAATCATCCAACACCAGTATCGATTTGTTTTCAATCGCCGTTAGATCGTTGATAAGCAGTGTAAGCAGGGTGTGATGGGGGGGGATGGGCGATGATTGAAGCAAGGCCAACGTCTCTGTGCCTACGGCTGGCTGTATGGTTTGCAGCGCGGCAATGAGGTAACGTAAAAAGCGGGCCAAATCAGAGTCGTATTTATCGAGCGACAGCCAAGCGACCGGGAGGTTAACCTGATCCAACCAATGGCTGACCAGCGTTGTTTTGCCAAAGCCGGCCGGGGCGGAAATAAGCGTTAATTTGCCGACCAAACCCTGGTTAAGGCGCTCTATCAAGCGCAGGCGAGGCACAAAGCTGGTTCTCAGCCCGTCTGCCGGATTAGAGCGCGTAACGGGAATATAGAATTTGGTTTGCAGCAGGGGTGTGTTCATACGGTCGAGTATACCATACCTTAACAAAAAGTGTGCACTGTAATTTCTGCCTGCCTTATTGAAATGGCGTAACTTTTTCGCTTTAAAAGTGCCCTTGATTAGGGTATGATTACTTGCCGATTTGTTTTTAGTGGAAATGGAGAATGATTGTGAATAAGAAATGCCCCCGCATCAAAATCGTATTCGTTGTTATCTGCTTTTTGAGTCTAATGGGGGTATTGGGTTGGCTCCAACTGAGATCGCTGCCGTTGGCCTACGCCAGCTTTTACGGACGCAGCGGCTACAGCGGCAACCCGGCTACTAACGGCGGCAATACGTGTACAACCTGTCACGAACCGGGGGCAAGTGTACCGTCGGTGACGATCAACGGGCCGAGCGATGTACAGGCCGGATCGACCATCAGTTATACGGTCATTATCAACGGCGGGCCGGGGCAGGTCGGGGGGCTTGATGTCTCGCTTAGCCCCAACACCGGAACCTTGCTGCCCAGCGTCGGCGAAACCCATCTTCTCAACGGCGAGTTGACCCACACCCAGCCAAAAGCCTTTAGTGCCGGTCAAGTCAGCTTTACCTTTCAATGGCAAGCGCCCGACGCTAACCAAACGGTGACGATGTACGTGGCCGGTAATTCAGCCAATAACGATGGCAATTTGCTTGGCGACGGCATCGATACGACTCAGCAAACGATTGAGGTGACCGGCGGCGTTCAACCCAGCCCCACACCAACGGCGGTTCCGGCGGCGGATGAAATTCGGCTTGTCCCCGTGGCCTCGGGCCTGGATCGCCCGCTGCATGTGACCAATGCCGGCGATAACCGCCTCTTCGTTGTCGAACAAACCGGCCGCATTAAGGTGGTCGACGGCAATGGAAATCTACTCAGCCAACCTTTCCTCAATCTCAACAGCCGCGTAACCGACAATGACGGCGACCTGTTCGGTAATGAGTTGGGGCTGCTGGGGCTGGCTTTTCATCCCAACTACCAAAGCAACGGCTATTTCTACGTCTACTACACCCCCGACAACCCGCGCCGCACGGTCGTTTCGCGCTTTACCGTCAGCAGCAATCCCAACGTGGCGGACATCAACAGCGAACTCATTCTGCTGGAGTACAATCAACCTTACAAAAACCATAACGGCGGCCACCTGCTCTTTGGCCCGGATGACTATCTCTATATTGCCAGCGGCGATGGCGGCAGCCAGGGTGATCCGGATGATAACGCCCAAACCGGCAGCACGCTGCTCGGCAAGATTTTGCGCATCGATGTCGATAAAACGACGGGCGGCCCCAGCGATTGCGGCTCGACTTCAAACTATACGGTGCCTCACAATAACTACTTTTCCAACGGCAAAGGCGGCGGCTGCGATGAAATCTGGGCGATGGGGCTGCGCAATCCCTGGCGTTTCAGTTTCGATGCCCTCACCGGCGATACCTGGATTGGCGATGTCGGCCAGAACCAATGGGAAGAGATCGACGTAGTTCCGGCGGGTACGCAGGCCAACACACTCAACTTCGGCTGGCGCTGCTACGAGGCCGACCAAAGCTATAACACCCAGGGCTGTAGTCCAAAATCCAGCTATCGATTGCCGGTGTACGCTTATTCACATAGTGAGGGCTGTTCCGTAACGGGCGGGGCGGTCTATCGCGGTTCGCGTTATCTCGATTTGTACGGCACATACTTCTTTTCTGATTTTTGCCAGCCAACCCTGCGCACGCTCAGCGGCGATCCGTCTAATCCCACGTTCAAAACCGTGCCGACCCGCGGCGGCAATCTGGTCAGCCCCGTTTCCTTTGGTGAAGATAACCAGGGCGAACTGTACGTGGTCGGGCAAGGTGGCTCTAATGCTGTCTATCGGCTTGAGGGACAGGCCAAGGAGATATATTTGCCGGTTATTTTGGTGGAACAATAAATCGGGATCAAACTCAGTTAGCCATTGCCAAACCATCCGTACCGTCGCCGAACGGCCTGCACCGATTGCCGAACCATCCGTACCACCCGCCGAACGGCCTGTACCGCTCGCCGAACCATCCGTACCGTCGCCGAATGGCCTGTACCG
>JAGRBY010000331.1 GCA_020433835.1 Anaerolineae bacterium
AAAACAGATCGGCCTCGGTAATTTCTGCCGAACTGGTCGCCTGGGCGGAGAAGGTTACAGACTGATTAAATTCGGACGCCCACGACTGATCGACCAGTTGGATAACATCTTGGGCTTCGATAGGGCGGGGCAATAGGGCAACCATGACAGCCAAACAGAAGAGTGTCACGATTGCCATCCATTTTTGTTGAAACGTGTGTATCATAGTTAGGTATCTCTTTGTAGGTAATGGTCTAAGCTGTCATATATTGTACATAAGTATCAGCGTATTCCAAGTAGAAATCAAAAAACGGCGGTGTTTAGGCCGCCGTTTTTTCTCAATTCTTTGGAAAGTTTGTTAGAACGTTCTTTGGAAAATGACCTCATATGACTGGTGATACAGCGAGTTAGCGGTGCCATCTTCGCCACAGGCCTCGTTAACACCATAGTCGGGCGTGACCGGGCCGGCAATTTCGCTGGTTCCGTTCATAATTTCTATCGTATAACTGCCTTTGAACATGGCAAAGTCGATGTGACCAGGCTCCGGCTGGCCGGTCAGGTTGTCTTTAGTTTCAGACGGAACAATAACGTGTCCGTCATCGCCGGGGGCCCATTGAACCTTGATGGGGACGTCGTTAATTCCCTGTCCGTTCGGATCTTCGACCTTAATGAAAATATGGTGTTTCCCGTGGTTTTCACAAGGGGTCAACTGGCGAATACTTTTCACACGATAGTCTACCGCCAGCGTCGCCGTGGGTTCCGGTGTGGGCGTTTCGGTCGGTTCGGCCGGAGCCACATAGACGGGTATAAAGCGGGTCGGGGTGCTGGTTGGGGTGGGTGTAAAAACAGGCGTCGGCGTTTCGGTTGGTGTCGGCGTCATAGTTGACGTCGGTGTGTTCGTGGGAATGGGTGTTTCGGTCGGTGTAGCTGTCTGGGTCGGTGTTTGGGTTGGCGTTGGCGTACTGGTTTGGGTTGCGGTCGCCGTTTCAACAAACGGCAAAACACCCACCGCGGCAATAGCGCCATCTTCCTTCATCTGCTGTAGTGGGCTGCGATTATCGCCGGGCAGGGCACCGTTATCGGCAAAGGTGGCGGCTAAGGCATTAATAATCAATGACGGAGCCATAATGCCGCAAATCCAAACCAGCGCGATGGCGATTGCCAGCAACCGCAGCTTTGCTCCGAGCGTTCTTTTGGCAAACCAAACCGAAACACTGCGGTTATATTCCTGCAATTTGCGATTAGAGAAGGAACGGGCACGCATAGGTCGAGCTGAAAGGTTGCTCGTTTGCGGTGCTTCAGCTATCGGCGGCATCGGAGCCGTTGGGTTTGAGGCTCCGGGCGGCAAAGCGGCTCGCCCTGAGGCCGGACCGCGCTGGGCCGGGGTCGGGCGCGAAGGCTGCTGCTGACCCGAGCCGGTTAGTGCGGACAAAGGACCGGTTTGGGTATTATTTTTCTTTCGAACTTTGCGGCGGCGTCGATTGCTGCCACCCGGCTGCGGCGACGAGGGTTGAGCCGACGGAACCGGTCGTGATTGGGCTGGTCTGCCTATGGGCGGCATGCCTTGCGTATGCTGCGCGTGTATTGGCCGACTCGGTGAGGGCGGCAGCGGCGGCATAGGTTGGGTGTGCTGCGCATACACCGGGCGGCTAGGCGGCGATACCGGCGTTAGGGATCGAGGGGGTAGCGCCGGCGGTCCACTGGGCGCACCACTAACCGGACGAACCGGAACCGGAGGCATAGGGCCGGTCGGCTGTGAGGGTCGAATGGTTGCGGGCGGGCCGCTAATCACGGGCTGCATCGGTCGCGAGGCCGGGCCGGACGGGGCCGGCAGGCTGCGTTGGGCCGGGCCGCCGCGCAAGCGGCTCATGGTTTCTTCCATGCGTTCGCTTAGAATGCGGCTTAAGACAACGCCCAAATTGGGATAGCGCCGCAGGAAACTATCAAAATCGGCTTTGGTGAGCGCCCAAATGTCGGTATCGGTGACGGCGTAGGCTGTACCTAAATGAGGCCGGCCCGAGAGCAGCGCAATTTCGCCGAAATAATCGCTCTCGTTAAGTGACTCAAGCAAGATGGGTCCCTGCTGAGAGGTGGCCCACACTTCAACCTGGCCGCGCTCGATGAAAAACATCTCGTCGCCGGTACTGCCTTCATAGCTGATGGTGCTGCCACCTTGATAACGGCGCGGCTGCAGCAGTGAGGACAGTTCATCGAGCTGGGTGCGCGATAAACCACCTTTGACGGCAATTTTTTTCAAATGGGGTTCAACCGAATAATCGGTACTGGCACCCAACCGCTCTTGTAAGGCGTGGCTGAGGGCCGCACTAATTTGGGGGTGTTTAACCAGTAGACTATCAAAGTCGGTGCGGTAGAGGCACCATAGGTTGGTATCAGTGACGGCGTGCGCAGTGAAGGCGCGGGTTTTGCCGGTTAGTAGTGCTGTTTCGCCAAAATAGTCGCCGTTGGTAAAGCGACCCTGGAGTTGGTTCGGTTTGCCAGGCGTCTCGGCGATAATGTCGATCGAGCCGGAGTCGACGATATACATGGCATCGCCCGGATCGCCCTGGCTAAAGATAATCTCGCCGCCGGGAACGTAGCGCAGCAACAGCAGCCGAACTACATCAGTAAGCGCCTCGCCGGTCAACTCGCTGAAGAGCGGAATGCGGCGCAGAACGGCCATTGCGTAAGATTGATCCGATGTGCTCAAACGTGATCGCAAATTGCGGGTTAGATTACTTTTGATAGAGGGTGATGTTTCGGTTAGGGCTGATAAATCCGCCGGGCTAAGCTGCCACAGCACAACATCGTTGGCAGCCTGGGCCGTGTTAGAATGGGGTTTGCCGGATAGGGAGGCCATTTCGCCGAAGGTGTCATCGACAATCAACTCGGTGTAGTCATCGTCACGATCACCCAGCAATCGAACGGCACCGCTTTCGATGATGTAAAGGCCGGTTGGTCGGTCGCCACTGCGGAAAATGGTCTGGTTGGCTGAGTAGCGCTGTGGCGTTAAATAGCGGGCAACAATGCCATGCTCACGGTTCGACAAATCCTGGAAGAAGGGTACATCGGCCAAGCGGTCGGCCAGGTGGCGTCGAAATTGGGTGATGCCCTTGCCGAAGGCTAGCCCCAGATTGAGGCCCAATTCGCGTCGTTCGTCGAGCAGGCGGCTAAGCGACTCTTGATCGAGCACCCAAACCTCAACCAGACCTGAGGCTTTGGCCGTCATCGTATAGGGTCGGCCTAATAAGAAGTCGGTTTCGCCAATCAGGCTACCGGCCCCCAGGCTGGCAACAACATTATCGCTGTTTTGGCTGAAAAGTTTTACCCAGCCTTCTTTAATAAGGTACAGCGCGTCGCTCTCGGTGCCTTGCATAAAAATGGTGCTGTTAGCGTCGTAGCTTTCCAGCCGCATGCGCTTACCGATAGCACGCTGATCATCTTCAGTTAGCTCTCCAAAGAGCGGTGTGTTTTTTATAAAGTTATCTTTCAAGGCAAATCCTTCACCATTGATTTTTGGCATCCCGTTGCAATGTGGCGAAGGGCCCCTTAGGGGTTCCCAATTCCCTTGCCATTACGGAACTTGGCCAAAAACCAGAATTGAACAGGTATTGTACCGGCTAATTCGCACCCCGCTGAAATACCACTTGCCAGGAAGGCAATACATCATCCGGCAAGCCGGGGCACGTTGCGTCATCAAGGCTCACTTCGGCCATTTGGCTGCGCGTTTCTGTAGCCAGTACTTCTATTTGATAAAGTTCTCCCGGCTCCATTTGAAAATCGGCATAGCCCGGATCGATATCCGGTTTGAAGCCGGTAAAAAAGCTATCACGGCCACCCGACCAAATAACGGATATTTCAGCGCCGGGGACACCTGCCCCGAGTCTATCACGCACATAGACTCTAAGCAAACCGCCGTTATCAGAATCGTTACATACAATATTAGATTGGGCGATACCAAACGCAGCGTTGACGCCGGGCGTCGGCGTTCGGGTAGCAGGGGGCGTTCGGCTGGGTGTGGTGGTTGCTGTAACCGTTGGCGTTCGGGTATGAGAGCGTGTTGGCGTTTGGGTGGGTGTTGATGTTTTGGTCGGGATAGGGGTGGCTGAGGTTGGAGTTATGGTGGGACGGGGGGTTGAGGTCGGTCGCGGGGTGGGAGTAAATGTAGGTTCGGGGGTGGGGGTAACAACAAAAGCCAGCATTTGGCTTGATGTTTGTCCCAACGCTATCGACAGGCCCACCAGGGCATTTGTATCGCGCAGGTCGGCTTCTTCCTCTATGTACCGTTCGGTCAAATTGGCTACGGCTGCCCCGATATCAGGTTGCCCCAGCGTGGCTAATCGCGCTCGCGCCCGATCTTCATTTTGGTCGTGGGCAAAGGCCAGGGCAATTAAACGGATGTAAAACACCTTATCCTCAGCCCGCAGTTGAGATGGGTCAACCGGAGCCGGTCGCGGATCGAGTACCCAGCCATAGGTTAGCGACAGTGCCAACCCGACAGCAAAGCCAAAAAGAAAGCCGCCTAACCACCATTTTATATCACCTCTTCTAACAATCGCTCTCCGGCGACGCTTGGAAGGTGGGGTGGTTTTGCGGCGCTCAGACGTTGCCGCCCCTTCTTTATTTGGTAAATGTGCATCCCCTTCCGGTAAATCGCCGGCCTGAGACAGGCTCTCGCGATTGATCATCGAATAGATTCGCGGGCGTTTTGATCGCTTTGATGAGTCGTTTGATTTGTCCTGGCTCATCCATTACAGCCCAACCTAATACGTTCTTTTGAAAGTTACGTTGTAAGCATAGTGGCCACGGCACAGTTGGTTGTGAGATTTACGCGCCGCACAGTCAGCCATATCCAAACAGTAGTTGGCCTGAACCAACCATTCATCAGGGATGTCTTCATCCCAGGAGCTTAACTTAGGGGTGGCTTCGCTGCTGGCCGGTGAGCCGTCAACATTCTTCGTCACCTCCAACGAGTAACCGTTGTCCCACAGATCATACTCCAATTTACCCGGCCCTTTTTCACCGCTAAGATGAGGCGGCACAGCCCGGTATGTGTCTTCAACCGTAGCCCCATCAAGCGGATTGCCGTTGACATCCACCACCGTTACAAAAATCTGTTGTGCGCCGGGGCAGCTGTTGTAGACCGGATTAGGAATGAGATAGGCTTCAGCAACCACAAAATCGACCGGAGGTTTGGTGGGTTCGGGCGTAGCCGTTGGTTCGGGGGTGTCGGTGGGTGGAGCCGGTGGGTTGGTGGGTAAGGGAATGGGTGTTTCGGTCGGTTCAGGCACGTCGGTGGCGGTGGGTTCGGGCGTGTCAGTCGGAACCGCTTCCTCGACAGCTACTTCGGCGACTTCGACTTCTTCGGCCGCCGCTTCTACGGTTGGTTCTTCAACCACAATTGGGGTGGGCGAAGGAAGCACTGTTTCCGTCGGCGTTGGGGTCGGCGAGGCCAGAGCTTGCACCATCGACTCGGTACTGGCCCCCAGAGCGTTGGCCAACAAAAACAGATTTTGGGTATTGGGATCGTCTTTACCTGCGTTTTCTTGAATATAGCGATCAACCATAAAGGAAACATACTGATTGGTATTAGGCAGATTGAGCGCCGTTAACTGCTGGCGGGCGGCTTCGATGTCGTTGGATTCGGCATATTGGGCGGCAATCGCAATGATTTCCCCCTCAGCCGCGGCGGGATCCATGGGGGCACTGGCTGATGTGGCCGCAGATAGGCCAAAGCTGACCACTATCCCGGCAATGGCCAAGGCCAAACACGAAAGTGGGACAACAGCCATAACAATAATCAACAAAACTTTTGCGCTTTTTTTGTTATTCATAGAAAAAAACCTAACTTACCACGTCCTTTGAAATACAACTTCCCAAGAATAGTGTCCCCAGCATAAAGAGTTATTGCCGACGCCAAACGTACCGCTGTTCCACAGCGTTTCGCAGGTTCCCTCGTCGGGGCAGTAACCACCTTCAATTAATCTAGGGATACCAATTTTCCAGTCATCGGAACTGAGCAGATCGGTAACCTGGCTGGTAACCTCGCGTCCGGCAGACGGATCGCTTTTTACCAGCACGTAGTAGCCGCCATCTTTGTAGAGATCATACTCCGCCCGGCCGGGTCGATCGTCCCCTTTGTGGCCGGTAACCGGGCCGGGGTTGTTCCATAAATCGCCCATTTGGACCCCTTTTAGGGGGTTGCCGTTGGCATCGATGACATCGATAAAAATATTATGATTACCGGCGCAGCCACCATTTTCATCTTTGGTAAGCAGCCGTTCTTTGACAACCACAAAATCGAACTCTGACTCCAGCGTAGGTGTGGCTTCAGGTGTAGGCGTTTCCGTTGGCGGAGCCGGAGTATCGGTAGCGGGGGGCGGCGGAACCGGTGTCTCCGTCGGCAGCGGCAGATCAACAGCCGCTTGCTCAACCACGGCGGCATCGACTTGGGCCTCCGCTACATCTATATCCTCAGCAGCCTCACCCTCTGCATCACTTTCAACCGGGGGCGGCGGGGTAGGTGTATCGACCACACGGGTGTTGGTTGGTGTCGGTGAGGGCGTAGATGTTTCGGTGGGGGTAAAGGTAGCGGTAGGGGGTGAAACGTAAGCTACCATTGACACAGTACTGACGCCGAGCGCTTTGGCCAGAAAAACGACATTTTTAATATCATCTTCTACCGAACCGCGGTTGGTACGAATCATCTCTTCGGCCACCAGCGATACATACTGGGTGGGGTTGGGCACTTCCAAGCGATCAAGAATCTCTTTAGCCCGATCGATATCCTCATTCTCGGCATAATCAGCGGCGGCCATAATGACAATCTCTTGGGCGTACTCTTCCGACAAATCGGAGGCCTGCGCATTGATAAACCGCGTAGGCGATACAAACCAGGTGACAAACAAGCCGGCTAAAATAGCCATCAAACAGCCAAAAGGAGCTACCGCGAAGAGAATTAGGATTCGACGATCAAGATTTAGTCCACGTCTTCGTCTTCTTCTCTGCATTCCCATAGTAAAAAGTCCTACTCAAAATTAAAGGCCGCCTCTAAATGGCAAGAGGTGGCCCTACCGTAATCGGTGGGCGAAAATAAGGAGTGTTTTCCGGTTAAGACCTTTAAATTTTTTGGTTTTACAAGGTCTGCTCAGATACCACTCAAAGATAACTCGCCCTTAGCACATGGTTATAATTAGTGTTATAATGTCTGCGTTATGCACTTACACAGAAATGCCGGAGGTGGGAATCGAACCCACAAGGGCTAAGCCCACGCGAGTTTGAGTCGCGCGCGTCTGCCAGTTCCGCCACTCCGGCTTGTTCAAAAATTAAATTTAGTTTAAAAATAACCGTCCTGACTTTGAATGCAAAGTATAGACGATGTAATAATATACGTCAAATTGCCTAGGCCAAATCTTTAATTGCGCTTGGCACAGAAATTTAGAATGGACGAAACTACCGCAATACAAAAAGCTCAACAGGGTGATCTGGCCGCTTTCAACCAGTTGGTCATGGCCTACCAGGGCACCGCCTACAACGTCGCCTATCGGGTGATGGGTAATGGCGAAGCCGCAGCCGACGCTTGCCAGGACGCCTTTTTGAAGGCCTATAAATCGATCCAGCAATATCAGGGGGGGTCATTTAAAAGTTGGGTGCTGCGCATTGTAACCAATACCTGCTATGATATGCTGCGCTATAAAAAGCGCCGTCCGTCCGATTCGTTGGAGGATATGACGGACAATCCGGAAGAACACAGCACCCACCTGGTAAGTGATAATGAAGCTCCCGAAGACAGCGTGCTGCGAGGCGAATTAAGCGATCTTCTCCAGGTTGGCATCAACAGTTTACCAGAAGATCAGCGTATCGTGCTGGTTTTAAGCGATGTGCAAGGCATGGCCTACCAAGAGATCGCCGAAATTATCGATCAACCCCTTGGTACGGTTAAATCGCGTCTTAGCCGGGGGCGTCGTCGCTTACGTGATTTTTTATTGGAACAAAAGGAACTTCTGCCCAGTCAATACCGTCTTAAATAATAAGTAG
>JAGRBY010000332.1 GCA_020433835.1 Anaerolineae bacterium
TAAGGTGCTGTCCGGATAATTGAACGGGCGACCTATGCGGCGTCGATAGGCGAAAGCGGCAATCGTTGGCAATTTACCGACAATACGCCAAAGTTGCTTTTCAAGCATTTTAGGGTCATCAAAGTTCTTCGCTTCCCGATGAAAAGTTGATAGAGCGGCTAACGAGCTAATTAAAATTCCCATGGGGTGAGCATCATAGCGGAACGATTTTATAAGACTACTCAAATTTTCGTGTATATACGTATGCCGCATTACGCGATATTCCCAATGTTCAAGTTCGGTTTTATCAGGCAGTTTACCATAAATCAAAAGATAGGCCACCTCTAAAAACGTGCTTTGTTCAGCCAACTGCTCAATGGGATAGCCGCGATAGCGCAAAATACCTTTATCACCGTCAATGAAAGTAATGTCACTCTTACAGGCGGCTGTATTGCTATAGGCCGGGTCATAGGCCATCATTCCGAAATCGTCAGGATTAACCTTGATTTGACGTAAATCCATCGCTCGAATGGTATCGTTTTCGATAGGAAGTTCGTAAGTTTTTCCTGTACGATTATCAGTAATCGTTAATGTATCCTTACTCATTGATAACTCCTTATTATTTTCCTTGATATTTTTTGGGATTCTAATGAACTGTGGAAAAAGTTCCGCTTTTTCATTTGCTGGGTAAGTGACAGCTATGTCAATTGTATCTTGTATATCATAAAGGATACTGTTTGCTGCTGAGGAACAAGAGTACGTGACGTAAGACGAACCCAAAACAATTTTAGCACAATCGACGATATTCGCAAGAGATTAAAGCTGCCGTTTGACAATAAATAGGGTTAGGTCATCTGCTTGCGGGGTGTCACCGGTAAATTCATGAACCGCTTCAACAATGGCTTCGATCATGTCTTGGGCCGAGGCGTGAGTCTTAGCCTCAATGGTTTCGATAAATCGTTCTTCGCCAAACATCTCTTCGGCATGGTTGATGGCCTCAGTTATCCCGTCGGTATACAGAATAATGGTATCACCGGGGGCCATGGTGATTTCTTTTTCTTCGAGCGTGATATCGCTGAATGCGCCCAAAACAATGCCCCGCGCAGACAACTCGGTAACTTCGCCGGTTTTGGCTTGAAGCCAGAGCGGGTAGTTGTGCCCACCATTAGCGTAAGCCAACCAACCGGTTCGCAGGTCGAGTGTTGCGTAAAAAGCCGTCAAAAAAAGCTTTGAACGACTGTCATTCAAAATAAGTCGGTTGGCCCGGGTTAGTACCGCCGCCGGGTGGCGACCGGTCATCGATTTCGTGCGGATGAGCGATCGGCTCAAGGCCATAAACAGGGCCGCCGGCACCCCCTTGCCTGAAGCATCGGCAATGACCAAGCCTAATTGCATTGGGTCGCCGGCCAGCTCGAAGTAATCGTAAAAGTCGCCGCCAACGAGACGCGCTGCTTTGTAGAAAGCCGCAAATTCCCAACCTTTAATCACAGGACAGCATTCCGGCAGCAGACTCAACTGAATCTGCTGACCAACAGCCAGTTCGTCTTCTAATCTTTGGCGGACAATTTCCTCTTGATGGAGGCGTACCTTTTCAATAGCGATAGCAGCCTGGTTGGCCATCAAATGCAGCAGCCGCAGTTCATCCTCATTAAGTAAACGCGGCAGCCGGCAGTCGATCATCAAAACGCCGATAGCATGATCTTCGGCCACGAGCGGTACCAAGGCATGCCCTTTAAATTTTTCAGGATCCAACCAATCGGCTGTCCAAGAAGTAGGATCATACACGGAACAATCTTCGATCACCAGCGGCTCGAGGGTAGACATCACCAATCCGCATGAACTGTCGGGATTGAGCGGGATTTCGCGGCGGGCGAGCACGGGATTATCATACCAGCCCCAGGCCGCACAAAATCGTAACATCCCTTTTTTCTCGCTGGGCAGCAAAATGGCGCAAGCATCGACATCGAGCAAGCGCGATACTCGCTCTACCAGAAAGTTCATCAGGTCATCCAGATCAGAGCGGCTTAGTAATTGGTTTGACAATTCTAAAAGAACAGCCTGTTCGTGAATACGGCGCTCTTTGAGTAGTTCAAATAACCGAGCGCGTTCTAAAGCGATGCCGATTTGGCTGCCAACATTGGCTAGCAAGATAAGCGCCTCTTCGCTAAACGCGTCCCAATCTCCGGCGGCCACGTTGAGAATGCCTAATACATTATCACCTGAGCGCAGCGGTGCCGAAGCATGAACAGCTAGACCTCGGCGGTCGCCGGGCGCGTTACGCAAACGGCTGCAATAAACCTCATTGTAGGCTCCGGTAAGACGGCCTTTGTTACAAAGCGATTGGCACTCGCACGTACCTTTCCAGGCGCGAGCGCGATTAACGCCAAGCGCCGGGGGGAGATTGTGTTGGGCCGCCAATATAAATCCTTTACCGGCCCAGCGCGTTTGCGCTTCGGGATCCTTTAGAAAGATCCAACCGCTTTCCAGATCCATCAAGTCAATTAGCCGGGTTAGCGCAAAATCGAGCGCCTGGCTGATATCATCCGTTTTGTTAAGGCTTTCGACAATTTGGTTTAAGGTTGTAAGATTTTTGACAAGTGTTTTATGGCTAGTCATATGAATTAGTTATCAAATCCTTGAGGTGGCGCTAACGATATCATAATCGTTTGTTGTTCCTCATTAATTTTCACGCGGTAACGGCGCAAACAATCTTCATCATCGGGAAACAGGGGTTCACCGGTGATGATGTTCCAGATGTAGCCGTGCAGGGGGCAGGCGATATTCCGGCGTCGGAGCAGCCCCTTATCCAGTTTGCCGTTGGCATGGGGACAAGTTTGATCAAAGGCTACAATCTCTTGTCCGGTGTTGGCAATGACCACCATGTGTCCAAAAACATCAACAGTTTGCATGCTGTTGCCGGGTAGTTCGTCCAAACGCGCTACCTCAATAAATTCATTAGCGTAGGTAAGCGAGGGGGCTGGGCCTTTTACCCCTCGTATAACATAGTAAACCGGATGGTGCTCCAGTGTCTCGATATACCCGAAGCCCCACTCGCGCAGCAGGCGACATAACCACCCTTTTTTGAAACGGTTGTCAAAATTAGGGCCGTAATTAGGCGGGCCGTCGGCCTGCCAATCGACAACAAGCAGGGTACTTGCTGAATGAAGCTGTTCGGCGATTTGTTGAAGTAAAAGAAGGGAGTTGTTGTGGGTCGAGAGTGCTTCGGCTAAGAGCAAGCCATCGAGAGCGGCTAGGTTGTCTGAATGGTAGGGCTGTAGCTCCACCCGATTGCGACTCGCCGTGCGCAGGTATTGCTCAAATATCTCAACTTCTACCCCCAGAACCGACCATAAACCGGTGGGGGCCGGCTGAATCTCTAAAGAGACAATAAGGTCTGACAGCTTGGTCATTAGGGTGGATTACTCGCTGTGCCGGTAACAACCAGACGCGTCACCCCCAATATGGGGCGACCGCTTTTTTCATAGAAAGCTTCTTCGATAGTTTCTTCCAGATTTTGTGGACTATAAAGCGCTTTGAATTCGCCGCTGCGATCAAAGATGATCTCATCTGGAGCACGCCACAAGTACAAAGCTTCAGGCTGGGCGATGAAACCGTTCAAACGTTCTAGTAATTGTACGTCAGATTGCCAACCATAGCCAAAAACCTCAACAGGCGTGACGCGTCCGTTGGTTAAATAGGTAATCGGTGCAGCTAGACCCCAATCCATTGCTACCACCAGGCCGTCGGCGTTTTGATCGAGCCAGGCGCTTAAATCGTAAATGGCATCAGAATGGGTGCTCAAGCCGCCGCTCTTCGTGAGCGCGACATGGTAGCGTAGCGTTGCGGAGAGGTTGGTGATCACCAGTAAGATTAACCCCAGCCGGATGATCAGGCGGGCAGATGTTTTCATGCGGGGGAGGGTAGCACTCACCAGCAACAAAAACCAACTGCCGATAGCGATAACAAGCGCCGGCCATGGCATCAAAATAGCAAAATGGGTCAGCCACAGAGCCGAAACCGTGCCGATACTGGCTAAAATGACAAAGAAAATGACAAGTATAGGAAAAAGCGCAATTGTGGAGAGCGGTATCCTTTGAGGGTTATTGGTCTCCAGTTGTTTTCGTGTAGTAAGATAAACTACAAAAATTACTACTACTACCAAAAGTAGGGGAGTAACCCAATTTGTTACAATATTGCCTAAATACCAAAGATGACCGCCGCTAATAACCGTTATAAATTGACCAATGCGTTGCATGAGATTGGGGACAATTGCCAAGTTGTTGACGCCATAGTAAGAGGTAAAGGCATTTTCGCTAACGTTGGTAAATGTGCCGCCGGTTTGAACGTTGTAGATTATCAAAGGCCAGCAGCCGGATATAGAGGCGATTAGGGCAAGGCTCGATTCCAGCAGCGTCTCTTTGTTGATGACAAGGTTGATAAGTGTAGATCGACGGCGTAGGAGCCACGGCAAACTGAGTAAAAGGGTTGTTGCGGCCAGTGCCGCAATCATCCATAGAAATAACACCTTGGCGTATAGCCCTAGACCTAACAAAAAAGCGCCCGCAATACTCCAGCGTCGTTGGCCGCTTTGCCATCGTTGCAGCCAACATAAGACCGCCGCGAGCGCTATCGGCGCGGTGACGGCGGTTACAAAAATCCCCTGCCGGTTCCAAAAGATGAAGGTCGGGTCTGTCGCCAAAACTATGGCTGTTACCAGCCCTACCCATCGCTGGCCCGTAAGGTAGCGAGCCAGTGAATAACTCAACCCCAGCGTCGCAAGCCCTATTAAGATCGACATTACCCGGAGCGCGGCAGGCGTTGGGCCGAAGAGGATTATAAATGGTATCGCCAGATAGGTGTTGATGGCCCCAATATAATCTTGCGTCATCAACGGATAGAGCTGTCCTCCAATGCGCAGTCCGCTCTCGCGAAAAACCGTTGTCGGCTGTCCCTGCAAAAGCTGTACAGCCGGCACTGCTTCGAAGGCTTCATCATAATGAAGGCCCGGCAGATCGAGCTGGTAGAGGCTAAGGGCCAGGTACAAGGCCGCAATACCGCTTAATACCATGAGGTTGACAGAGTTCGGTAGATTTTTCATCGCGTAAACGGGTTAAACTATTCTTCGGCCAGCAGTGAGATATTGGCGACCATAGCCTCGTAGATCCAGCCGGAGGCATAGATGCGAATGGAGCGAATATAAACCGGCTTTGTCGGCCCCAGCGTGCTTAGCAAATTAACCGATTCATACGGATACCAGATAAAGCGGGCTACCCGTTCGCTTGAGTTATCCGGCTGATTGTAAATGATGTAATTTTCGGGCGGCGGTTCATAATAGAAGCCATGAAACCAATCGCGGTCATTGCCTTCGGCATCGCGATAGGCAACGTTAAGCATAATGGGGAATTCAGAGCCAAGTTGGCCGCCACCCGGCAGCGTCTGATCGATGAGGCGGACTTCGGCAAAAACGCGCAGCGATTGGAAATCCCGAACGTCTTTATTAACCTCCTGGATAACGCCTACCTCGGAGTGGATGTTATCCTGACCCTCGCTGCTTAACCGCAGTACAGGCTGATCTTCAAACTTAGCAATTTCAGCCGTGGCCGTAATACTCTCGATGGGGGTGAGGCGATAGATTTCCCAGGTGTCCTCCAGGGTTTCGCCAAAGACACTGTCTGCCAAAAGATTTTGAGCGGCCGGCAGCGGTTCAGATAAAGGTGTATCTGCGCCTACAATGGCACGTTCCCCTTGAGCCAAAGTGATACTATCGTTATTGTTGATAACTTCGGCCTGCCCTAGCCGGGTAGTGACTTGCGTGATCGAATCGTTGACTTCAACGGAGTAGCTGCCCTGATCGAGTAAGATTTCCGCATCGGGCGTTTGAATATCAAACTGCAAATCTTCTCGGCTGCGTGAAGCGGTAGCGCGCACCCGACCATCTTTCACGTTAACGACGATTTCGGTGGGGCGATTGCTAAAACTAAAACGCGGTTCGCGGGCCAAAGTTAAGGTCATTGAGGTATCACCATACAAAGTCAGGCTGCTGTCATCGGTAAAGGTGATAATGGCTTGTGATGTACCATCGGTGGCAACCGTTTCGTTTACATCTAAGGATACAGTTTGGCCGTCTGTAGCTGAAAACGAAAAATCTGTGGTAGAGTCGCCCACCAAAACAATGCCTCTGACAGAGGTGAGATCAACCGGTAGAGGGTCGGTGACATTCATAACGTACCAGTAAATCGCCGTGGGGCAGAGGACGGCAAGCGTACAAAAAGTAGTAAAGGCGGAAACCAAAATGGCCCAGGCCCTACGTTCGGGATTATGCCTCATCGTTATTGCAATAACCCCTCTTGACTCTCTGCTGTTTCAACGACCAATGTGCCTGGTTCTAGACCATCGCCCAATGGCTGAATAACACCGGGTCCCGGCTGATAATACATACCGACCCGCAGCCGGTACTCGCCGGCCGGAATATCCGATGGTAGGGTAAGCTGATGACGGTCACGCAGCGTTTCGCCTACTTGCCATTCACTGCTTGGATAGAAATCGCCGCCAGGTTGATGATCGCTTTGGGTTATACCGGTACCGTCTGCACTAATGAGATGGACGTAGCTGGTGTAATTGACGGCTAAAGGGTGATCGACATACCAGTAAAGAGTCACTTCGATAGTCTCTCCCGGTTTAACGGTCGTGGCCGAGAGATCATAGCCCATTAAGGAGATTGTCTCAGCGCTTGATGGATCGGTTAACCGCTGCTGCTGCTTGTATGTAGGCGCTTCTGGCAGCGATGTTGCCCGATAGAGGGTTCCCTCCGGTATTACGTTGGCTTTGAGGCTTAATCCGTCCATGGGCTTGATGAAGTAGACCGGTCGACCGGATGAGAGGGCCTGGTCTAAAACGCCACTGATATGGGCATAAGCCGGATCGGGCGTGATCAGCGGGAAAAGTCCCAACAAATCGGGCCGACGATTTTCAACATATTGGTAATACCACATAGGCATGATCTCGTTTCGGTCGTTGCTCAACAAAATTGCGGATTCGGGAAGCGGTTCAGCTAGAATTTCCTGCCAACGCGTTTGGGCTTGGGTGTTCTTATTTTGATCAACTACTGCGAAATTAGTCACCATTAGAAATATAGGTAGGGCAAAAAAAAAGAGCGGTAAGCTCAGAGCTATAATTTGATAAGCATTGCGCCATAATTGGCGGCGCATCCGTTGAAAAATAACGCTGTCTTCCGCGCCAATTTTTTGGCGAACAAATCTGTCGGCCAGGTGATGTGTTAAACTTAAAATCCCGACGCCAATCCAAATACAAACCACAAGCCAGGCGGGAATGAACAGAACAAAAACATCGCCAATAAAGTAAATCAAATTAAAGCCGATGACGGCCAGAAACATCAACCCTGTTAGCCCGAACAAGCCTCGCTGCCGACACCACAACGTTATAATCCCCATCGCTGCCAAAATAAGTCCCGGCCAGCGGACCTGTTGCAGCAGTAACTGCCAAACCAACTTCAACCGTTCGATACCCACCGCTGCCGGTTGTAGTTCGCCCGCAAAAGCCGTGGCCGTAATGTGACTCACAAAACCGAAAATGGAATTATCATACAAAGTCAGGGTTTGCGTTTCGCTGAGCGTTAAGTGGGCATAAGGCGTAAAAGGCGCGATAAGCGGGATGTAAAGGTACAATAACAGGGGAGCCGCCGCGAGTGCTCCATACTGAATAAGGGATTGTGTGGCAATCTTAATCGGCCGATCGACCTGACTCAACAAATATACAACTACAGCCGGTATCAGCAAAATTGTGGTCACATGGTGAGCCATCCCCAGGCCGATTGTTACCGCAAGCGCGTATCTGGCCCAAATTTGGGTTTGCCAACGCAGTGTAAACCACACAATCAATGCGATTAAGACAGTGTGCAGAGCATACACTTCGGCAATAATAGCCTGGCTCCAATACGTTGATGTTACAGCGAACGTTGCAGCCGACACGCTGGCCACAAGCCGTTGTACCGATTTTGGGGTTTCC
>JAGRBY010000333.1 GCA_020433835.1 Anaerolineae bacterium
CCCTATCGCTATGGAAGGGGCGCTCAAGCTCAAGGAAATTAGCTACATCCACGCCGAGGGCTACCCGGCCGGTGAGATGAAGCACGGCCCTATCGCCCTGATTGATGAAGATATGCCGGTGCTGTGCCTGGTGCCCCAGGATAACGTGTACGATAAGATGATTAGCCAGGTCGAGCAGGTTCGCGCCCGTGACGGTGTGGTTATCGCCCTGGTTAATGAAGATGACACGCTGGTTGCCGAGAAATCGACCCACGTTCTGCGTATACCCAAGACCCACCCGCTGCTAACCCCCATCCTGTCAGTTATCCCCCTGCAACTGCTGGCTTACCATATCGCCGTGCGCCGGGGGGCGGATGTCGACCAGCCGCGTAACCTGGCTAAGTCGGTTACTGTCGAGTAGCCATCCGGCTTACGTAACGGTCACCTGTAATTAACCTGAGTTCGACAATTAGACAGAACCTTCGGCAAGATTGAAAAGATTTCTACTTAATTTCATCTTATAAATCCTGTTAATTCTGTCCATTTTCCTAAACTCCGAACTGAGGTTAATTACAATAAGCGTCTTTAAAAGTAAAAGACCCCCTGTCATCTGCATGTCAGGGGGTCTTTTTTATAGTAAGCGTTTTGTTGTTACGGCTCTCAAGCTGAGCGCTTAGGCTACCGTGAGCGAATCCTCCAGTATCCCGGTGCGAATGTTATCATTGCCATACCGCGCCTTGACTTCGAGCGTGTACTGACCGGCAACGAGCGTGGTGGGGATGAGGAAGATAAGCTCCCGTGGTGTGTTTTGCAGCATGAACTGAATGCGCGTGCGGCTTTGATCTTCGGCCACCAGGAAGATGCCTTGCTGGGGATCGGCCTCGTCGAACTGTAGGTTGTAGCCACGTAGCTTCATACCGCCACCGGGCGTTAAGGTGCTGTTGTCACTGCTGGTGGGGATGATGCACTCGGTCGGTTGGGGCATAGGCCGGTTGGGCTTTTGCTGCTGCGGTTGGGCGTCTCTTTCGACAACATCTTTGAAGGCTTTGTTGGCATTTACACGTGCTTTGGCTGTATGGCGCTTTTTATCATAGCTGTCATCTTGGCTGCTGAAGTTACCCGCAATGGATACTCCCAAATTGACCAGCGGAGTTAAAACACTGTAGCCTTCCAGAACAAGCATCATAACGGTTCGGAAGAAGAGATCGAGCACGGCGATAATATCTTGGCGGGTCAGGGTGGTGCCTTGCTTCAACATGCGGTCGATAACACCGTCCAGATTATACGTGCCGTTGGTCAGCACAATGGCTCGATACTGCTCTTTACCGTTGGTCAGTTTGTTTTTATACAAACCATAAGGGATCATAAACATATTCTCCTAACTTTGAAAAGGATTTTGAGGGTAAGAAACCTGGTTTCTAAAAAGGTGCAAACATCGTGAGAAACGTATGTGCAAAGTGAGTAAAGGAAAGTGAATTTCTAGGGCGAAACAGTCTGTTTCACAAAGTAGAAGGGTCTTGCTATTTACTTGCTATTCAATTGTAGGTTAGTTGGATTTGTCCGGCACGTTGCTGTCGCCGGGGTATTGATCGATCAAGCAGTGAGCTGTGGATACCCGGTGTCGCGACTACCGGCCAACCAACCCGCTCAGGTCCGTTCCGTTCCATCTCTTCAAGCAACGCTGTTGGTGAAACAAGCGCCTTGACTTAATTAAGGTCCTTAGAATGATAACATAATCTTTTGGCCGTTACAATCCGCCATTTGGCTAATAAATGAGGTGGGATTTAGGTACTATCGGGCAATTTTTGGGTGGTACTTTTGGGCAAGTTTGGGGTAAAGAGCTACGAAGACCTGTCAGGTTTTCCATGGAGTCTTTGCCATTAGGCAGCGTTGGCATTCAAATAAGCCTTCAATTGAAGTTAACTTCGAAAACCTGACAGGTCTGGTTGGCGCACGCACGAAGAGCCACGAAGAGCTGTCAGGTTTTCTATGGAGTCTTTGCCGTGAGGTAGCGCTTGTATTCAAAGAGACCTTCATGTGGCGTTACCTGTGAAAACCTGATAGCTCTGCGGGTAACGGATAACGCGACTTATCCTTTTTATGGTATTTGTATGCAATGAAATCTTCAATTTCAGCGGGGAGATTACGCAGATATAGTTGGGGCTAATTAAACCAAAATAGAACATTTGATTTGTAAAGACCTTGTAGCCAAGTATAATGAGCCTAAATGCTGAATTTGGAGATATTACCTTGTGTTAGAACAACTTGAGTTTTCAACTTTACTTAAAAATACAAATACCAATGACTCTATTATTTCTAACAACAATAGGTTTACCGTAGCCGAGTATTTTGCCGGTATTGGGTTGGTGAGGTTAGGATTATATAATGCCGGTTGGCAAACCGTTTTTGCAAATGATTTTGATGAGAAAAAATATGAAATGTATTCATCCTACTTTAGAGATGAAACACATCGGTATGTACTGAAAGATATTCGTGATTTAGATATTTCTGAAATCCCGTCCACCCTCCTTGCAACAGCATCATTTCCTTGTATTGATTTATCTGTAGCCGGCAACCAAAATGGTATAAACGGAAAACACTCAAGTGCATTTTGGGGGTTTACTCAAATACTAAAACAGCTATCAGAAATGCGGCCTCCACTCGTCTTACTTGAGAATGTGAGTGGCTGGCTAAAATCAAATCAAGGAGCTGATTTTACATTAACGATCCAAGCGTTAAATGAATTAGGGTATTCTTGTGATGTATATGCATTAGATGCAATTCGCTTTACACCACAAAGTAGGCTAAGAATATTTGTTGTGGGAGTCAGAACAGAAAAACCTAATATGGAAGTAGAGAGGCTGTTGCGACGTCCCAACGCACTTGCGACAAAGGCCCTGAAAGAAGCCATAGTAAAAAACAGCAAATTAAGCTGGAACATACTTGATGTACCACTGCCTCCTTCAAAACTTAAAGATGGTTTAATCAATATAGTTGAAGCCTTGCCGGAAGATGATCCACGTTGGTGGAACCAAGTAGAAGTTGATCGACATATGAATATGATGGACTCATCCCATTTAGAACGGGTTATGGCGCTAAGTAAGCAAAATTTTATATCTTATCGGACAATGTATCGCCGTAGACGCCACGGCCTACAACGACTGGAAGTGCGAAAAGATGATACTGCTGGTTGTCTTCGTACTGCGCGTGGCGGTAGTAGTCGTCAATTTCTCGTCAAAGCCGGCCATAACCGTATCAGAATGAGACTTATGACACCAAGAGAATATGCAAGATTGCAGGGTGTTCCCGATGAATACCCTATACCTGAAAATACAAATCAAGCATTGACTGGATTTGGTGATGCGGTTTGCGTTCCGCTAATTACCTGGATAGCTAAGAATATATTAACGCCTATTGCTACAAAAATTAATTAATACTGCGTAAATTAAGTTTTTCGCAGTTTTTGAGCGTCACTCCCGCATGCTTTTAGCGGGAGTCCAAACCTGGGTGCCCGACAACTACATTCGGGCACGACGGAGAGACCTGCTGAAAACCTTACATTACTTAATTTACGTTGTAGTTAATCTTCTGGAACTATCAATTTGCCATTTTTGATTTCTACAAGTAGATGCCCATTTTTTGCTACAAAACTATGCGTTATAGACCTGCGAAATCTTTGTTTAATTCCCTCTTTATAGTTTTTCTTTAAATCCGGTTCCCAGCTATCAAACTTTGGGGCGAGAGAGCTTCCACTTACCCACCAAACCTCAATATTTGAATAATCCTCACTACGACCAATAAAAACATGGTCAATATGTTTATCACCGTTCAATTTCTGTAAACCATGATTTTTATGATATTGGTATTCATAACTGCTTCCCAAGTTGGCAGATTTTACTTCATGCTTTTCTAAATCAGCCCCATCACCGGATTTTGCTTTGTCATTCAATAAAATTGCAACAAATACTTCCCAATCCTTAAAACCAATGCTTCCTTGTAAGGTAAAACCATACTTTTGATATACCACCGATTTGTCTTGAGAATAATCAAGTATGAACCGCTTATAAAAATCAAAAGCGTGTGTAATGTTTAAGTGAGGAATAGACACAGTTTTGCATCCTTACTTTGGTAAAAAGAGTTGTCATGTTTTTCATCGAGCCTTTGCCGTAAGGTAACATTTGTATTCAAATAAGCCTTCACGTGGAGTCGATTTCGAAAACCTGACGGCTCGGCCGGAGTAAGACTCACAGTTGTAACTTGGCTTAACCATAGGCCGGAGCTTTAGACAGCTTAAAGGTTTTATTCCAGGTCAACAATCCATTTATGGCCATAAATAAAAGAATTACATACAGCAGCGATATAAAACGAACTTCTTTTACATAGTACAGCCAGATACCTATTACATCGACAATAATCCAATAATACCAACTCTCAATGCGTTTTTGAGCCATAATGCCCATAGCCGTAAAGCTCATAATTGTGGTGAGTGCATCGAGATAGGGCAGTGAAGCAGCTTCGGGAAAAAGTGTGGGCAAAAGCAAATGGATACGGCTCATGATGGCTCCAACAATGAGCGAAACTGCCAGCGTTAGGCTTAAAACCCAAATAATAACCCGTTTGGAACTGTATCTAAAGTTTGAAGACTCCGTTGTGCTCTCTTCAACAGAGCTATGCCACCACCACCAGCCGTAAATACTGGCTCCCAAATAATAAACCTGTTCCAGGGCATCAGAATAGAGCCGGATTTGGTAAAAAAGTATCATATAGAGTAACACGCTGACTATCCCGACCGGCCAGGTCAACATCTTCTTTCTCGCTATTAACCAAACAGACCATAAATATAGAATGGTTCCAATAAATTCTATGTAACTCATGGGGTAATCAAATAGCGTAAAAGCAATGGTATCGACACTCAAAAGATCAAACATTGACGAGATTACTCCTTATCAAATAGATCAACTAGGTTTTTATATTTTTGATAGTGGGTCAAAACATGCTTTACGCGCTGTATGCGCGTATGAAGATCGCCTTGAACCAGAAAAAAAGGAACTTTTCGAACAACTAAGTCACTGACGATCTGTTTTTGAAAGGTTTGCCGATTGGTATCGCCGGAGCGGTCCCACGTATCATCATAAGGAATATCGGCATCGCACAAAAATACAAGGTCGTAACGAGACATAGCCTGATTTGCTAAGTCAATTAATCGGGGTAAGGCTGTGCCGTGGTAATCTAATGAAAACATATAGGTGGTAATCGCGTTTGTGTCAGTAAATAAATAGCGATTGGCCTGGTAAAGCAACGCTTCTTCGCGCTCAAGATGCCCTTCTGCAATCTCAACCAATTGGGCTAGTGACAAGCGGCGCTCGATGTGATGTTTTTCCCAATACTCCCGCCCGTACTCGGGCATCCAAACCGTGTTATATTCCTGGGCCAATTGAGCCGCAAGCGTTGTTTTGCCTGTTGATGGTGCCCCCAGAAAAGCGATGTTCGTAACCAGGTCTCGATAAACCGTGGGGTGCAGATAGTGACGCAAAGCAAACGCATTTTGTCTTATGGCTGTGCCGGAGGTTGGTACTATTTCTCGATTGTAATCCACCATCCGATTAACAGCATTTAGGGCGATACTCATATGCTCGCCATAAAACTCGCTGGAATAGAAGTGGGTTATGCCCCGCACTTTAAGCCGGTTTAAGATGTAATCTTCGTGCTTCTTTTTTATTTGGGATGATGCGCCTACTTCCGTAGGTCCATCCCAGGCTTCTATTACCTCTGCTTGCGGGTAGAGCGTTCGTATCCAGTTGGCTCGAACATTGAGAGGTACATGGGTAACTTCGGGACTATCATAGATAATAACCAAAAGTTCGTCCATCTCGGCTAAAGCTGTTTCTATAAGGTGTTGATGCCCTTGGTGCAAGGGCGCAAATTTACCCAGCGTAAGCCCACGTTTTTTAGCCATATTTTTTGTCCACAAATAAAGGGTATGGTTTGGCAGTAGCAACAGAAGACATTAAGGTGAGGTCGAAAAACGAAGATACGGCAAGTATATCACACCTCGACTTGCCGCAAAAGGTTTGCAAGGTTTTTAGGCGCGTTTCAGTTATGAGGCACGCGTGAACCACTGAATTACTGAACCGCTTCTCATCAATCCACTGTCAAGAAAGCCCACGCGTTGCCGGGCAGAATTCAGTGACATCAGCATGGTCAGTGTTTCAGTGTTTCAATGAGCGCCGGTTGCCCCTATAATGAAACCCCAAATTTCACCCTAATAAGGTTGATCGAGTCTCGGTAATCAAACTTTGGCGAGATTATAATAAGGTTGACCATGACATTACCTATATGTTGATCACCACATAGTAATCAAACGCTCACTTTGACCCTAATAAGACTCACATTTTCACCATAATGAAACTCACACTTTGACTATAGTCAGACTCACACTTTGACCATAATCAAACTCTCACTTTGACCATAGTCAGACTCACATTTTCATTACTATAAGATTCAAAGTTTCACCATAATGAAATTCAAAGTTTGATTGTAATGAAACTTGGAAGATTGGCGATGAGGCGATGGGGAGATTGGCCTTAGAAAATCTCCTTATCACCCCATCGCCTCATCACCCTTTACCCCCATCCGGCAGACTTGATACCGCAGCCTATTTGCAGTATCATCGCTACCGGCCTTTAAACTTTTAGCCGATAGAGAGCGATGAAAAGAGAAAGCAAAAGGAATTTAAAACTTCTGGAAGACGAAAAGAAAAGACGATCTATTGTGACGTTACTGGGCATTTGCTGCGGTATGCTCACCGGTCTTGCCCTGCGCATTGTAACTACGCCCACAACGGCCTGGTTCTACACCCTTATCGCCGGATTGGTTCTCGGCGCGATAACGGTGAGCTGGCTAATGCTGATGTTCGGCCTGTGCAGCGACCTTTGGACAACGCGCTTTGGTGTTGCGCGTCCGCTTAGAGATTGGGCGCTGTGCGTGGCGGTATTTATCATCATGGCTGTCGATTACATCATCCTCATTGCGGCCTTAGCCCAGCAACGCTACATGCAAGCCACGATAGCGGCTGTAGTTGTCTTGAGCCTGGTGACCATCATAGGCTGGCGATCCTATTCGAACGCTTCCGGCTCGAACCGTTTAAGAGACTATATGCTCCATATATGCACCATCTTCATTATCTCCATTTGGGCAGGGATGGTACCGGCCCTGGGTGCTCTCTTGGGGCTGGCGATAGCGCTGGTGACAACCCTCTTCGACTCGCTGCTGGAGGTATCAATAGCCTACAGATTACTGAGCGGCAGTCTCTACGGGGCCATCTTGGGACTGCTCTTCGCCCGCCGGCTGTAAATCGCTGGCAAGGTCGCGACACCCCACCCGGCAGACTTGATAACGGCGGCGATTTGCAGTATTATCGCTGCTAGTCAGAAGGCTAAGGAATAGGGTAATTGGTAACTGGTAACTGGTAATTAGAGACTAAGTCTCCAGTCTCCAATCTCCAATTACTATTTACCAATTACTTCTCCTTAGCCTTCGCCTCAGCCTCAGCCTTTACACGGAGCAACCTATGCGAGCAGCAATCTACCAAGACTTTTCCCAACCCTTAACCATTCAACACTTGCCCGATCCAACCCCCACCGAGCGGGGTGTGGTTATTCGGGTGGAGGCAACCGGCCTGTGCCGCAGCGATTGGCACGGCTGGCTGGGTCACGATCCCGATATTACGCCGCCCCACGTGCCGGGCCACGAGTTGGCCGGGGTGGTCGAAGCCGTAGGGCGCGAGGTGCGGCGCTGGCAGCCGGGTGATCGGGTGACGCTGCCCTTTGTTTGCGGCTGCGGCATCTGCCCCCAATGTGTGTCGGGTAACCAGCAGGTGTGCGATGCCCAGTTCCAGCCCGGCTTTACCCATTGGGGTTCCTTTGCCGAATACGTGGCCGTCGATTATGCCGATGTTAACCTGGTTCGTCTGCCGGAGGAGATGGCTTTCGAGACAGCAGCCAGCCTCGG
>JAGRBY010000334.1 GCA_020433835.1 Anaerolineae bacterium
GATGTGGGCTACAAAGTTAAAGAGATCGTTAATAGAGCTGGGGTGTCCTGTGCCAATATTGAAAACGTTTCCAGCCGCCTCAGGCGTCTGAGATGCGCGTAAATTGGCTTGAACTACATCTTTAACGAAAACAAAATCACGAGTTTGTTCGCCGTCGCCGTAAATAAAAGGCAAATGCCCCTGAGACATTTTATCGACAAAAATTGATATCACACCAGAATATGGGGATGAAGGATCTTGACGAGGACCATAGATGTTAAAATAACGCAGTACTACGGTTTCCAAGCCCATAGAATCATTAAACAAGTGGCAGTAATGTTCAGCCGCCAGTTTACTAATTGCATAAGGGGATTGCGGGCGGGTTGGTGATGTTTCAGTTTTAGGTAATGAGGGTTCATCGCCGTACACGGCGCAGGTTGAACTGAGTATCAGACGGCGAACTCCGGCATGTTTGGCTGCGGTGAGTAAAGCGAGCGTACCCAAGGCGTTAACTGTCTCGGCTTCGATAGGCTTAGCCATCGACTCCGGAACGGAGACCATTGCGGCCAAGTGAAAAATGGTATCGACACCGCTAACCGCCTCGCGGATAACGGTCTCATTTCTTACATCGCCCTCTATAAATTCCACCAGTTCAGATACATGCGCCAAATTTTGCAGGCGTCCGGTTGACAAGTTGTCTAAGACACGGACTCGATCGCCACGTTCTACTAACGCTTCAACGATGTGTGAACCAATAAAGCCGGCACCGCCGGTTACCAAAAATGTATTTGTCATTTTTGTCCCGATTTTTCTGAATTTTTCTGGATTATGATTTACGTAAAAGGCAGGTGACAGTCACTTATTGATCATAAATCAGCATTGGATTAGCCCAAATAGGTCGATTTAGGACGTTCAAGTGACTGTCACCTTTAGAACTGCGTAAGTCCTATGGGTAAAAAGTAATTTGTGTTAGATATGCGACTCAAAGCGATAACCAACGTATTGTTCATTGAGGAGATAAACAGGATTTTTTGGATCGGGTTCTAGCTTACGACGGAGATGCCAAATGTAAACACGTAAGTAATCGACATCATCAATATATTCAAAACCCCAAACTTTTTCAAGTAGTTGGCGGGTTTCGATGATGCGGCCTTTGTTTTGAACTAAAAGCTCTAACAATTTGTACTCTGTAGGGGTCAATTTCACAGCTTTGCCGTTAACTTCGATGCGTCGTGTCTCAAGATCGATAAATAGGTGGCTATCTTGGTAAACTAAGTTTTGAGGCAAAATAAGTTCATCACGGCTGCGGCGGAGGGTGGCTCTTACTCGGGCCAGCAGTTCACCGGTACGGAAGGGTTTGGTAAGGTAGTCATCGGCTCCATAATCAAGCCCTTTAATGACATCCTCTTCTCGTCCCAAGCCTGAGAGCATAATAATAGGGGTGTCGGCCATTTCGCGAACACGCTGGCAGACTTGATAACCGTTAAGACGAGGCATTGTTATATCTAAAATAATTAAATCGGGATGGTTTTCGAAAAACTGACGAATTCCTTCTTGACCATCAGGAGCAGTGGTTACACGATACCCTTCAGTCAGCAAACTGTGCTGAACAATTTGGGTAAAATTGGGATCGTCATCAATAACCAAAATTTTATCGTTCACCTAATCTCTCCTGTGGTATGTGTCCAATTCTGACTGAAGACAGAGTGTCGATGGTCATAGGTTGGGGTATCTAGCAACTTCATCATTTGTTAAATAGCATTACTTCTAACCGGTTTTTGACCTGTGGGTCCTATTATAACCTAATTACCCCCTTGCTGACAATGGGGGTTAATTGGGAAAAAAGTGTTAGTCACGTATAGTAAAATCATCCTACTTTTTTTGTCAACGCTTACCGTTGAAGCCGTATGGGTTTTCATTGTCGAATTGTTGAGACACTTATAAGTAGGTATGATACAGTAGGTCTAAAATTTTCTATAAGATGCAATAGGTTATGGATAACAACAACTTCTCTAAAAATAGGTCTTTAAATGAGACAATTAGTCATCAGCAAACGTTGATTTTAATTGGGCTAGCCGGTTTAGCGGCTATTGTGTTGGCCGTAATACCTTGGCTTGAACCACTGAACTATTCTTTTCGGCTGCTGATCACGCTGGTTCATGAGTTAGGGCATGGATTAGCCGCACTGCTAACGGGCGGAACGTTTATCCGGTTTGTCGTGTTTTCGGATGGCTCAGGCCTAGCCTATACGGCCGGCGGCTGGCGTTTTTTGGTGATTCCGGCCGGATATTTGGGAGTGGCGCTCTTTGGGGCGATTTTAATTATGTTAGGTCGCAATCACCGCTGGAGCCGTATAGCGATGGTGGTTATTGGTCTGGTTATGGTTCTTTTTTCGCTGCGCTACGGCACTCCGAGCATTTTCACCGATCAACTGCTGAGCGGGGTACTAACAACGGTGAGTGGTGTCTTTTTTGGCGGTCTCTTTTTACTGGTGGCTTTCAAAGCGTCGGATCGATGGATTGTTTTTTTGCTTCATTTTATCGCGATCCAAGCCGGATTGACTGCGTTTTCTGATATAGTCACCGTTATCGGCTTATCGGTTCCTTCACTTACACCAGCCCGTAGCGATGCCCAGTCGATGGCGGATTTGACCTATATTCCAGCTATTGTGTGGGCCGTGCTGTGGGCGATTATTGCTACAGTATTTATAGTAAGCGCCGTTTGGTTCACCTGGCTAAGACCAAGCCGTATTCAGGTACGGGCTACTGATAAATCTCCCAGACGCCTTCCCCTCTGATAATGCGGCGAACTTGATCGGGAAAACGATTGCGGTTAAGTGGTTTGCCTAAAAAACCGTCAAATCCGGCTTCTTGGGTTTTTGGTAATTCAGTGCTGGCATCTCGAGCGGTAACGGCAATAACGGGAATATCCTTGAGATTGGGATCGGCGCGTAATGCCTTGAGAACTTCATAGCCATCGGCATCGGGCAAACCCAAGTCTAAAAAAACCACATCCAGTTTGGGCATGCTTTTAGCTCGCTCGATAGCGGAGTCAGCAAACCGCTCCATGATTGTGCGCAGGCCCAGGCGGCGAAGCATAACCGAGATGATAGCCAAACCGGACGCATCGTCTTCAACAACTAAGGCGCTATAATTCTTTAAATCTTCAGCCATATCTTTTCCTTAATTTTTATGTCCATTTGTTGATTGCATCAGCCGGATAGGCAGCATTACCATAAACGTTGTTCCCTGACCGGACTCGCTTAACCAATCGATCTGACCGCCATGTAACTCCACTAAGGCCTTGGTTATCGGCATACTCAAACCAGGTCCTAAATTTTGATCGGCATCCATGAGACCATCACTCATAAACTGCTGAAAGAGTGTGGGCCTCAGGCGCGCATCGATACCGGGGCCAGTATCGGCGATGGTGATCATAATCTTGCCTTTTTCAGACCATATATTCAAACGAATAGTGCCGGCTTGTGTAAATTTTGCGGCGTTAAAGAGTAAGTTTAGTAAAATTTGGCGCATGCGTAAGCGATCAATGGCAATTTCGGGCAAATCCGGAGCAACTTCTATAATTAGTTCAACGGGTTTATCCTCAATTCGCTGCTCGATAATCGGTGTAATTTCGGTAACAATGGATGCCAAATTGCCCGGTTGTCGATACAGCTTCATCTGTCCGGCTTCAATCTTACTCATATCAAGAATATTATTGATTATAAGCAAAAGTTTTTCAGCGCTTTCCAGGGCGCGCTCTAAATGATCTCTCTGCTCGTGATTGAGGTGGGCTTCATCATCATCAAGTACAAATCCAATGTAGTTAATGATACCGTTTAGGGGGGTGCGCAATTCATGGGTTACGTGAGCCAAAAATCGACTCTTTAAGCGAGTCAACTCCTCGATTGTGTGGATATTCTCATCAAGTTCAAAGCTCCACATAGCCAGCGAAATCTGCTTTTTCAACTCATCAATAATTTCCAGCTCTTTGGTGGTAAAAAGTTTACCGTCGATTTTTCCGCCGAGGTACAAATTACCGACATTGAGATTGTTCACCGTTAATGGATAAGCAAGGGTGTGACGAATATTCGACTTTTTGTCACGTGATGTAATTTCTGCACTTCGCAGTCTGAAGTCAGACGGGAGATCGAGACCCACCAAGCGCTCTAAATCACGCCGAGTCTCTACCTTTGTAAGATTGCGTGAAACAATACGATAACCGTTTCGAAACTCATCAATACTGCCGTAGATTAAATCAGCCGTTAAGTTATGCAAATTGATGTAAAGCAATCGCACAATAAAGAAAAGGGCCGTGCCGATGAGAATGATGGGAATATCTTGCCAATAGATGAGATCGAAGCTTGTTAAAGAGGGATTAAGAATGGTGATTAAACAAATATACCCTAACAACCCTATTAACAACGTGCGTAAATATAATAAGTAAGATCGCTGGGCAATTTTGAAGCCAAAATCTTCATAGCGAATGGCTAGCCAAATGATAGCAAACGGAATACCGGCAGCCCAATAACGCGTAGCTATAGTGGAAAGCAGTTGAGGATGTGTTTCGGGGTTTAACGAAAGATGAACCAAGAGTAAACAGGTTGGTAAGGTTAAGCCTATCATCAAAACAAAAACACGGATTCTGATTAACTGAGACCGCGCTTTGAATAAGATGCCAAACAAGAGAAGCAATGCGCTTACAACGTAAACAACTGTGTAAGCATCAATAACCGTTACAAAATTACGATGGGCTATAGGGTCGCCGAACAATTGTGTGAGATGGATCACGCCTGGCACGATAGGGAGGTAGATCAAAGGCAGTAAAAAGGGCCAATCGGTTAGATCCTTTTTTGACTGGTATAATACCAGCAGCAAATGCAAAAGCAGAGACGGCAGAACAATTCGACCAATAAGCGCCAGCGTTAAGGACAATATCGCCAGTTGGCCGGTAACAAAGCCAGGAAAACTTACTAAATGAAAAGCCAACGCCAAACAAAACAGAGCGAATAACCGTACTGAAAATAATTCATACCCAATATAGATGATGGTCCCGGCTGTAATTAATATTAAAACCCCAACTAAAGCCGGAATGGCCGCCATCTGAATAAAGTCTTGCCACTGAAACAGGAGCACCGGCATTTCTATGGAATTTAACTCGCCGTTCGCTCCCATAAACGTATACGTAACCATTTCACCTTCATGCTGCTGTAGATAATTCACCAACCAGGCCGAAGACGGCACCGGCTGCTGATCCACTGCAACGATAATGGTTCCCTTTTTCACAATTGTAGCTTGATTGCGATCAGCGGGGGTATCGAGCAAATTATCAGGATCGGTTATCAAAAAGCTATTTTCAATAATAACCCGATTTTGATGCAAAAATCCGGCATATGGACGGCCAACCCATTGCGCGTTGGCCTCTAAGCTAAATGCCACATAAAGCAGCGTTAAGCCAATACAGGTTAAAAAGAAATTGCGCCAGATGAGCGACCAAACCAAACTTGAAAAGAAACGTTTCGTTCTCCAAAGCGCGATTTGGACTTTTCGCCACTTCTTTAAATTTTCCGGCGAATAGGTTTGAATATCCATACTAATTTTTTTGAACCTTTACGGGCAAAGCAAAGTGAAAGCCTGATCCCACACCTAACTCACTCTCTACCCAAATACGACCCCCATGCAGTTCAACCAACGCTTTCGTAATCGGCATCCCCAAGCCGGTACCCAAATGACGACGCCGTTCAATCCGCAGTTCTTCCATCGATTTGGCGGATACCTGTTGAAAATCTTCAAACACCAAAGAGAGGTCTTTCTCAGCAATACCAATGCCCGTATCGATAACCGTAAAGAAAACCCAACCCCGTTTTTGCCAAATTCTTAATGTCACTACCCCTTCGCGGGTAAATTTAACCGCGTTTGATAGGAGGTTAAGCAAAATTTGTCGCAGTCGGGTTCGGTCGGCCACAATATAGGGTAATTGCTCAGGAATATCCTGCTCAAAAGTTATCGGCTTATCGGCGAGCATCCCATTAATCATCGGCAAAATATCTTCAACTACGAGACTGATATCAAAAGTTTCAATTTGCAAAGTAAGTTGACCGATCTCCAATTTTGTTATATCAAGGATGTCGTTCAGCAGTTTTTTAAGATATTCGGAACCTTGTACAGCGCGCGCGAGATACTGCGTTTGTTCGGGCGTGATCTCACCCAGAATGCCATCGGCTACCAAGCCGGTCGAGTTGATGACAACATTCAGCGGTGTCCGCAACTGGTGCGACACATTGGTTATAAATTCGCTTTTCATGTTCGATACCCGTTCGGCTTCTTCTCGCACTTCAGCCAGTTGTAAGCCGGACAGTACCAGTGAGACTTGTTCTTGCAAATTTGATAACAATTCTCTTTCACTAAGGCTATAAGATCGACCTGATAACTTGGGGCCAATGGTTAAAAAACCCAATTCACGGCGTCCCATTCTTAACGGCAGTGTAACAGCATAACGAAGAAGAACCGACGGGGCGTTTTGGTGCATATACACACCATCTACTTGAAGGATATTGGCCAACTCTTCTTCGAGATAGTTTTGTAAACTATCTCGATCATTAATATGGCCCAAGGTACGAATAGCCATATCTACATTTTTACTTAACTGACCGGTATCTCGAAAAAAAAGATAATCGACAACGCTTTGAACACTCTCTTTCAGAGGTTGGTAAAGAAGAAGGGTTAAAAATGTGGCGAAAATAACAGTGCTGCTGCGGGTATGAACACCAAATAAGATAGGGTAAAACCAATCGACAAAAACAAAGAGCGTAAAATAGACAAGCACCACGGTTACCACTAAGGCAACAGTAATCATGCCAAAACGAACCGCTTCCCAGGATGCCTCAAATTTGGGTTTTGGAAAGCGAATACGATTTTTTTCAACGCTAGCAACAGACATTGTTAGATGTTTCCTTGTAATACGGGTACAAAAATGCCTAGTTTGTATGATAGCACAAATTTATTCAATGAGTCATTACAAATTCGTTACGGGCTTTGTCCAAGAAAAATCTGAACAAAACTGTATTTATCTTATTCTGCCAAACCCTTACTTTTTGCGAAATTGCTTCTCCACCTTAAAATTTCTATATATCTCCCATAATCTTTTGAAATTCAACCCCAAAAAGGCAAAGTTGTGGTATAATATAGAATACGCCTAGAAACATTTGTTCTATCAAGTCACCCCCAATATATCGTACAAAAGTTGAAAAGTCCTACTATATCTAGTATTATAGACTTGGGTTATCATTCTGAGTTCGAATAGAATCCACGTGCTTGATAATGGCTTTCCAAAAACAAACAGAAATAAAAAGCGCAACAGCCATTTCCCATTATTGAGCGCATGGTTTGAAGAAAGAGGCTTGTATGTCTGATTTTTGCCACCTTCACGTTCACAGCGAATACTCTCTCCTTGACGGCCTAGGTCGCACCAGCGATCTGGCCAAAGAAGCAGCTCGGCTGGGCCAGCCGGCTCTGGCATTGACCGACCACGGCGTTATGCATGGCGCAGTTGAGTTCTTTCGTAACTGTAAGAAAAACAATGTCAAACCGATTGTTGGGGTTGAGGCCTATATGACTCCACACGGGCGCAGCATGTCCGATAGAGACCCCAACAAAGATAAGCATCGCCATCACCTGCTGCTACTGGCCCAGAATATGACCGGCTACAAAAATCTGCTCAAACTGAGCAGTGAAGCCCAACTGGAAGGCTACTATTATAAACCCCGGGTTGATGCTGACTTGCTGGCGCGTTACGCCGACGGCCTCATCTGCACCACCGGCTGTATGGCCGCCGAAATCCCCTGGCTGCTTAACCCCGAGGATGGTCGTGCCCCTCAACCGGAAAAAGCCTTCGAGCGGCTGCAGTGGTATATCGATGTCTTTGGCCGCGACCGCTTTTTCATCGAGCTGCAAGAGCACAGCATCCCGGCCCTGACCACCATCAACAAAACGCTGTT
>JAGRBY010000335.1 GCA_020433835.1 Anaerolineae bacterium
AGGGCGGGGCGGAAGTCACCTCCTTGAAATCCATCAAGAGCTAAACGTTTTTTGATGGTGGCGGATATCGGGGAATCACAAAGCTAGCTTTGTGATTCCGGACGGCGGTCAGTTCGATACCCCCCCGTCCGGTGTGGCCGCGAGGGTGGGGGTGGGTACCGGGGTGACAGCCGGGGGTGGAACGCCGCCGGCCAGCAAATGACTGACGCGATCGAGCAAGGTTTGCCGCCAGATGAACCACTGGCCGGGGCTGGCCACGGGCGGCGGAAACTCGGTGCGCCCATAAATTTGGGTGATGGGGATGTTGTAAGCCTTGGCCAACTGGGCAATCAGCACCGCCGTGGCGTTAAGTTGGGCCTGGGGCGGCAGCGTCTCGGAGAAGTCGCCAATCATACAGACATTGATGCTGTTGTCCAAGGCCTCGCTGTCGGCCTGGTTGGGGATAATGGTTAGCGGTTGAGTCTGGTAGACCACCCCTTCGGCCGTGACGCAATAGTGATAGGTAATGCCGGGCAGGTTGCGGCGCTCAACACTAAACTCGGCAATCCGCTCGACCGAAATATCGGGCGGGGTGCCGGTATGGTGAACGATAATGCTGTTGATGTCGGCTAGATCACGCATTTCATATTGCAGTACCGAGTTGTGTTTGAGCAAGGCGCTTTTGTCTTGAATCTGCACCTGTGGCGGCAGCAGCCGAACCCCGTACAAATCGAGCACAGCCTGCATCGGAACGATGATGCCCTGCTGACCGACCATCACAAAGATACCAATCGCGAAGCCCTCAGCATCAAACACCAGCGCCCCGGCATCACCGGCCGAGCCTTCAATTTCGGCCAGCGCCGCGCCCGATAGCCGCACCGTTTGGTCTGTGCCGAAATTGACCGAAACCGGCCGGTCGATAGCCGTGATAATGCCCGTTTTTTCGCCGGTAGCCCGCCCCAATTTGCGAATCGACATCCCGGCTTGCGGCGCGTGAATACCCAGAAGCGGGCCAACGCCGTTAACGGAGCCGTCGAAATCAAGGCCATCGGCCAGCACGCCCAGAGCGGTCAGGCTGGCAATTGGGCCGGGAATTTGGATGGCTGAGGTACTGGTATACACCCGGCCAATGACATCATCAGGCTTGATCCCGCCGTCGAACGGGCCGGGCTGCAAAATCAACTCGTCGCGCGTGCTGCCCAAAACATCGGCGGCGCTGATGATATAGACCTGGCCGCTGTCATCCACGGCAAAATAGCCAAGCGTGCCGGCCGTAGCCCCCTCCGCCCCCACGCTGAGACCGGAGCGAACCGGCCGCACCCGATCTTTGCGGATAGCCTGGGCCAGCGCGGTGCTGGTGGCCTGCACCGCGGCGGCTTCGGCCTCGATTTGCTGCGACATTTGGTTGAGATAAACCTGAGTGGCCCGGCTGGCGGCGGTGGCCTCCGCAATAGCGATGGTGGCCGTGGCGCTAACCGATTGAAGGCGGGTCTCTTGGGTAAACTGCTGCACAACATTATAAACCGGCCCGATGATAATCAAGAAGAGAATAATCCCGGTAATGATGCTGCCGGCAACGCGGGCCAGATACTTAAGCGTATTGAGCCGCCAGGCCCGGTTGGCCCGCTGAATAGGGCCGATGAAGCGGTCGTGGGTCAGTTCGTACCAGCGTGCGCCCGCCCGCCGCTCGCCGCGAATAATGCGGTGGCCTTCCAAAATGTCCACGGCTTCGTTCGGCACGGTGCCGGTGCGCCGCAGACCGCGATAGACCAGCCCCCGCGTTCCCGACGGCGTAATCAGCTCCTCCTCAAACCAGTTGCGCAGCCGCCACTCGGTTAACACCGGCAGTCGCTCGGTGCGCTGAATGGTATCGGTCACGGCCCGCTCGTAAAAGCGGGTTAGCGCCTGGTCAACATCGCCAAAGGTTTCCAGATTGTCGTCGGTGATGACCGTTACGTTCGGCGGCAGCGCGTCCCACAAACCCTGGCACACCACTTGCAGTTGCACCGGCTCCACATAGCGGCCCAACTGCTCAATAACCCGCCCGTACGGCCCTTCGGCCCGAATTTTCAGCAGTTCGCTGACCAGCTTGGCGGCTACGCCCGGTGCAAAAGAGCGCGGTGTCGTTTGCAGTGGCCCATCGACCGCCACCAGCGCCGCTTCGCTACCCAGCTGCTCCAGCCGAAAACGAGAGCGCAGATGCTCCGGCACGCGGTCGGCGTAGGTATCAATCTGGGCCAGGTAATCTTCGCGGATAACAAATAAAACGCGCAGGTAGGCATCGGCCCTCAGGGCGGCGTTGACCTGCTCAAAAAACTGGTCGCGCTCCGGCCAGCGTTCGGGGTAAAAGGTAAACAACTCCTCAAACTGATCGAAGACCAGCACCCGCAAAACCGGATAGCCATCCTCATCGCCCTGGCGCGGCACCTGTCGCAGGAAATCGACCAAAGTCATATCGACCAGCTCCGTGCCCCGCAGCTCGGTAATCTCGCTCCAACTCATAAGCGTGTTGAAGATATACATGTTGGTGATGCGGTTGGCCAGCACACCGGGCGGCAAATCGCCGCGTACCCGCGCAACGGGCAGTACCTCGCAGCCTTCGGCCGTCTCCAGGTCGAGCAGTACTTTGGCGTTGAGCAGCGAGCTTTTGCCCGCCCCCGACTGGGCGTACAGCAGCACCGCCGGATGGGCCACTACCAGCGCCGTTAGCTGCTCCGCTTCCCAATCGCGCCCAAAGAAAACTTGGCGGTCGTCTGTTTCAAACGGCTTAGGCCCCACATAGGGGCTGTTAACGGTGCCAGGGGTGGCAGTTCCCTCAGCCATTAAAATCCTCCCAGCGTGCTCGCAGCTCTTTTACAAATTCAAAGGAGTCGCCCCAATAGACCCGTACATCATCCTTGGCCAGATAATCTTGCAGATAGTCGCGGACCTGGGCGATGGTAATTGCGCCGGTTTCCGGCGGCTTCGGCTCAATCTGCACGGCGATGCTGGTGCGCCGCAGCCCGCGCTGCAGCGATGCCACCAGTCCCCGAAACAGAATGCGAAAGCGGATATCGCTGACCTCGTAGCCGATAAACAGCAGCGAGGTTTGCACCAGCGCCTTCTCAATCTGGCGCGGAATAATGGCGGCGTTGCGCGAGATGTTAACCAGAAAATCGAGATAATCATCTTCGGTCAGCACCATCGACTCCGGCAGGTCGGTATGGCCGAATAGATGATAGACCACCGGGTTGGTTGGGCCAAAGTTTACGTTCGAACCGGGATCGAAGACCGACGGTTGGTCTTTGACGTAGCGGTTCCAGCGGCACACCTCGCGATAGCTGTTACGGGCGTGGTGGCCCAGCGCCTGCACTAAAAAATCGTCGTAGTTAGTGGTGATGTAAAAGGGCAGCGGCAGGTTGGCGAAAAAGCTGTGCGGCTCGTCGGGGTCGTGGTAGTCGGGCTGCATCTCAATGGCGTTCAGGTAGCGGGCAAACTCATCGGCTGGAAAGGCGGGGTCGCGCTTAATGGCTAAAAACTGGGCCACCCGTGGCAGGTTGTGAACATCGTGCAGCGGATAGGCGTGCTCGCGGGCCCAACCCGTAGCCACTTCGTGGTCGGTGCTGACAATTTCGCGAATGATCTCCGGCCCCAGAAAAGGGGTACACTGCCCGGCTTTAATGCGATACAGCAAGCTGTCCCAATCGCGGTCATCAAGCGTCTGGAGCGGTTCCTCAACCGGGGCGCTGGTCGGCTGATCGGGGCTGACGACCACGCGGTCCGGTCGGCGCACAATGCGGCCGACCTCAACGGCAATTTCGGCAAAATCCTCATCAACGTGGCTGCCGCCATCGCCATAAACCGGCTTGCCCGACTGCGGCCGCACCTGCATCTCGGCCAACCAATCGACCATGCGCCAGGCGCAGGCGGTGGTGATAACCGGAAAGACCACCAGCCCCTCCTCCTGGCGGCGCTTGAGCAGCTTCGGCACCTCCTGGCTCAGAATAAAGTCCGAGGTCAGGAAGTTGGCGCTAATCAGCAAAATGGCGACCTTGGCCCGGGCAATGGCCTGATCGATGGCCTGGGCCCACTCGTCGCCGGCCCCAATTTGGTCGGCGCTCCACAGGCTAATCAGCCCGGCGCGCTGCAGCACGCCCAAATGGGACAGCAATTTGTCTTTGGCGGCATCATCTTTTTGGCTATAGCTAATGAATATCGATGGCTGGGACATGGGATGGTTTCTAATATAGGGTAGCAGAGTTGCAGAATTACAGGGTAGCAGAGTTGCAGGGTTACAGAGTTACAGAGTTGTAGGGTTACAGGGTCACAAGGCTATATTTTTGCGACCTTGCCACCTTGCCACCTTGCAACTCTGCCCCTTTGCGACCTTGCCACTTTGCCACCTTGCAACCCTGCTACCCTTGGCAAATATTCGGTCAAGGTTTTAGTCAAGGATTTTATGGAAAGTGTCTATAAAGTATAGATGAATTTGTACGGGTTTAAAAGTTAGGGGCCGGTATTTTTGGGCCACGTAGGAGAGATTGACTACCTTCGTTTTCGCTTGCGTTTTTGGCTCGTGGTATACTTGCGCCGTTTGCGCTGACAGGCCCGCACGACCCGGTCCCCTTTGACAAGCTCAGGATGCAGCCTGCTTGGGGGAGGAGTCAAAGCTTCCCCCAGCGGGGGGATTGAGGGGGCTAAACCGGCCAACTCCGTAACTTCTATAAATTCCTAATTCATAATTCTTAATTCATAATTCCCAAAGGGATACGCATGACCAACTCAACAGACACCCAAGCACGCCTTAAAACACTGACCATCGCTCTGGTGGTGGCGCTTATCGCTGCGCTGGCGGCGGGAGCCTATGCGCTGTATCTGTACCAACAGATGGCGGCGCAGGTCGAACAGGCCACGGCGATGCAGGCCACCGCCGGGGCGGAGCGAGCGGTGGCCTCAACCGCGCAGGCCGCCGCCGATGCTGCCCAGGTGAGCCAGGCTGCTGCGCGGGCCACAGCCGATGCTGCCCTGGAAGAAGCGCTGCTGGCCAAAGCCACCGCCCAGGCCATCGCGGCCGACCTGGCCCAACAGGAGGCGGCGAGCGTGTCTGAAGCGGTCGCCCTCCAGCGCGGGCTGGCCGAGTCGCGCCGGTTGGCGGCAGCGGCGCAGAGCCACCTGGCCGACCCGCAGTTGAGCCTGATTTTGGCCATGGAGGCCGTATCGGCCACCTACACCCTCAACCAGACCGCCGACCGCGAGGCCGAAGAGGCGCTGCATGAGGCCGTGCAGGCCAATCGACCTCGCTACCAGCTCACCAACGGCCACAGCGCCGCCGTTAACGATGCCGCCTTCAGCCCCGACGGCGCGACCATCGCCACGGCTAGCGATGACGGTACGGCCATCCTGTGGGACGCCGCCACCGGCCAGGAACGGCTGACCCTCGCCGGCCACAGCGCCGAACTGTACAGCCTCGACTTTAGCCCGGACGGAACCCGGTTGGTGACGGCCAGTTTCGATGAAACGGCTAAGGTGTGGGACACCGCCACCGGCCGGGAGCAGTTGACGCTGACCGGCCACAGCGATTGGGTGGTCGGCGCGGTTTTTAGCCCCGATGGAACGCGGATTGCAACCGGCAGCCAGGACGGCACGGCCATCATCTGGGCTGCCGATACGGGTGAGGCGCTGTTGACGCTGGCCGAACACGACGGGCCGGTTAACCGACTGGCTTTCAACCCTGCCGGCGACCGGCTGGCGACGACCAGCGACGATGAAACGGCTATTATCTGGGATGTCGAAAGCGGCGAAGCCCTGCTGACCCTGGCCGGCCACGACGCGGCGGTTTACAGCGTGGCCTTCGACCCGACCGGCGCACAGTTGGCGACCGCCGGTCTCGATGGCACGGTTATCATCTGGGATGCCGAAACCGGCGAAGCGGTGGAGACCTTTGACGCGCACGAGGCCTGGACCACCGACGTCAGCTTTAGCCCCGACGGCCGCTACCTGGCTGCGGCCGGCCGCGATGGAACCGCCCTGGTGTGGGACATGGCCGGGGATGAGGTGGTGACTCTTTTTGGCCATAGCGAGTCGGTCCAGAGCATCGCCTTTAGCCCCGACGGCGAGACCCTGGTCACGGCCGGCGTAGACGGCACGGCCAGAGTGTGGGACACGGCCGGTGAACTGCAGCGCTCGCTGTCGGGCCATACCGGCCCGGTTTACGGTGTCGCCTTTAGCCCTAACGGCAGCCGCCTGGCTTCGAGCAGCGCCGACGGCACCGTGCGGCTGTGGGATGTTTCGCCGGTGGTCGATCGCGGGGCCGTGGCCGGGACGCAGGTGCAAATGCTGGTCGGTCACGCGGGGCCGGTTTATGATGCCGCCTTTAACGCCGCCGGCAACCGGCTGGCGACCGCCGGTGACGACGATACCGTTAAGCTGTGGAATGTTGTCTCCGGGCGGGTTCTGCAAACGCTAGAGGGCCACAGCGGGGCGGTTTACAGTGTGGCCTTTGGCCCCGACGGCCGCCTGGTTTCAAGCAGCGCCGACGGCACGGCCATTATCTGGGATGCGGCGGCCAACGAAGCCGAGCTAACGCTGACCGGCCACGATGGTGCGGTCAATGCCGCCGTGTTTAATGCCGATGGCACGCAGGTGGCCACGGCCGGAGCCGACAATACCGTGCGTCTGTGGGCGGTTGACACGGGCCGGGAGCTGCTGACCTATCTGGGCCACAGCGCCCCGGTGGCCGACGTGGCCTTTAGCCCGGACGGAGCCTATGTAGCCTCCGGCGACACGGATGGTCTGGTCATTATCTGGGCCGCCGATTCGGGCCAGGAATTGGTGTCGTTTGAGAGCGAGGCCGGGGCCGTGGCCCAGTTGGCCTTTGCCCCCGAGGGGCTGCGCCTGGCCGCCACCGCCACCGACGGCGCTACCACCGTTTGGAGTCGCAGCAGCGGGCAGCGGTTGCTGACGTTACCCGGCCCCGGTGGCTCTCTGCCCGGCGTGGCCTTTAACGCCGCCGGCACGCTACTGGCAACCGGCAGCGAGAGCAGTCGACCGCAAATTTGGGCGGTGGCAGCCGATGAAAAGCGCAATTTGGTCGGCCACGCCGGTCGCCTGCTCGATCTGTCGTACAGCGCCGATAACGACCGCATCGCCACGGCCGGCAGCGACGGGACGGCCATCGTCTGGGACGCCGCCGGTGGTCAACCGCTGCAAAGCTTTGGCACTTTAACCGAGCCGGTCACCAGCGTAGCCTTTACGCCCGACGGCGACCAACTGCTGACCGGCAGCAGCGATGGCAGCGCTACCTTGTGGGATATTGCCTCCAGCGAGGTCTTAACCACCTTTGAAGGCCATGCCGAACCGCTGACCGCTGTGGCCGTCAGCCCGACCGGGGATATACTGGCCACCGCCGGCCGCGATCAGACAGCGATATTGTGGCAAACCGACTCCGGTGAAGCCGGGGCCACGCTGGCCGGCCACGAAGGGGTGGTGACGGCCGTCACCTTTAGCCCGGACGGCGACTTTGTAGCCACCGCCAGCGAGGATCGCACGGCCCGGTTGTGGGACGCCCAAAGCGGTGAGGAACTGTTGGTGCTGGCCGGTCACACCAGTTGGGTTCACGCCATTGTTTTTAGCCCAAACGGTGATAGCCTGGCCACCGCCGGTGAGGATGGCAGCGTGAAGCTGTGGGCTGCCCACAGCGGCGAGGAACTGCTGACGTTGCCAAGCAATGTCCCGGTCTACGGGCTGGCCTTTAACAGCGACGGCAGCCGTTTGGCCGCCGCCGGAGCCAATGGTGAGGTCACACTGTGGGCCATCGAGACCGGCCAGCCGCTCTTATCGCTGCGAACGCCGGCCGGGGCGGTTGACGCTGCTGTTTTGGCCGATGACCAAAGCCTGGTGGTGGCCGGTGCCGACGGTATTGCCCGCCTCTACACCCTCGACCCCGGCGAACTGCTCAATATCGCCCGGCAGCGGGTCTGGCGCAGCCTCACCCCCGCAGAGTGCGGCCAATA
>JAGRBY010000336.1 GCA_020433835.1 Anaerolineae bacterium
CCCCCGACATGGTGCCGGCTTTTTGGTTGTGTCGTTCTTTAAGAATAGGAAACCGATCAAATACTTCGTCGATGCGCTGCTCTAGCTGGTTGCGGTCCTTCATTATATAGCCGCCCATGCGCAGGTTTTCGCGCACGGTCATATTGTGAAACAGGGCGCGCTCTTGGGGTACAAAGCAAATGCCTTCTTGCAGAACCTGGTCGGGTCGCAGCCCTTGAATTTCTTTGCCTTTAAATATGATTTTGCCTTCTCGCGGGGGTAACAGTCCGGAGATGGTTTTAAGCAGGGTTGATTTACCGGCACCATTGGGGCCGATGACACACTGCACCTGCCCTTTTTCAACCGTCAGGTCTACCCCTCTAAGAATGCTGGGGCCACTACCGTAACCGGCCACAACATTTTCGACAGTTAACAAACTCATAACGTTCCCTCCCCCAGATAGGCTTCCAGAACCTCGGCATCGCTTTGAACCTCATCAGGCGGGCCTTGCGCGATCACCGTACCGGCAGCCATAACCACCACCGGGTTACAGATGCCCATCACCAGATCCATGTTGTGCTCTACAATTAAAAAGGTGATCCCCCGCCCGTTCAGTTCCTGGATATGGGCGATGATCTCTTCCAGCAGAGCCGGATTGACGCCTCCCGCCGGTTCGTCCAAGAGTATCAGTTTGGGGTCGGCCATCAACAGGGCGGCAAAGTCCATCAATTTTTTTTGGCCGTACGATAAATTGCGGGTTTCCTCGTAGGCCAGATGAGAGATACCCAGAAAATGCAGCAGTTCCATCGCCTTTTCTCGTTCCTCGGACCTGATACTTTTTCCAAACAAGCCTGCAACTCCATGAACAGGCGATTGCACCACCAGATTCTCTATGACGCTCATATCTTCCAGATTGCGGGTAATTTGAAACGTGCGGCTCATCCCCATTCGGGTAATTTTGTGGGGTTGCAATTTGTCGATGCGTTTGCCATCGAACCAAACTTCGCCGGCATCCGGTTTGAGGACGCCGCTCACCAGATTAAAGGCGGTCGTTTTACCGGCACCATTAGGGCCAATTAACCCTGTAATGGAGCCTTGCTCAACCGAGAAGCTGCAATCGCTAACGGCGTGGATACCACCAAAGGATTTGTTTAATTCTTTTACGTCCAGTAAGGGCATGGTAATTCCTTGGTTGTGATAGACCTTACGCGCTTCTGTCATTTCGAGTAACCTATTCAACTACGTTCAAGGCAGGCTATAGGAGCGAGAAATCTCCCAGAAGGTTGTTTGTAACCGAACGCCGTAGGGATTTCTCGCCTTCGGCTACAAAATGTCAGAACAACTATATAAATAGAGGAGCCAGACAGTCTCAGTTGAGACGACACCGAGAATGAAAATCTTTTGCTATCGGCTATCGGCTAACTGCTAACTGCCATTTTCAGAGAAGTGAGCATCCTCTGACGCAAATGGTCTAGGCCGCACCCATCAGAGGATACTCCACTCCTCGGTTAAACTTACCACTCTGGCTTGGGATAAATGAAGTCAGCCACACCTTCGAACTCGTCGGTGGGGTAAACAAACTTCAACTCGCCATTCTGCCATTGCGTCATCAGGAACGGCTTGTCGATAGCCAAACCTCGTTCATCCCAATGGTAGGGGCCAGTGATGGTTTTAACCGGTTCCTCAGCGGTACGGGCGTGGAGCCATGCTTTTACGGCATCATTATCGGTGGTTCCGGCACCTTCGATGGCTTGGGCCACACCTTGGCATAGAGAGAACGGAATAGCCACATCTTCATCGGGTTCAACGCCGTACTTGGCTTGATAGGCATCAATAAAATCCTGGTTCGAGAAGGGTTCGCCACCCAGTTCACCAACCCACGTAGCCAGCGGGTGCCAGGCCGAGTGAATCATAACGCCCTCAGCGGCACTGCCAACACCTTCAAGGTACTCGGCTTGGGTACCCTGGCTTAAGTAGACGGCCTTAGGTTGATAGCCTACGGTTTGCAGGGCACGGGTTAATTGCACCGTTTCTTCCGGTGAAGCGGTCAGACCGATAAGAAATTCGGCGTCACTGTTTTTGATGGTATTGGCCAGCGTAATCCAATCGGCAAAGCCTTCTTCGGGCCACTGCTCATTGTAGACCACTTCGATACCGGCATCGGCCAACAAACTGGGGAGTTCGATCATCTGGCCTTCATTGACCTCAACTTCGCCACCAATTAAGCCATTGGCAATGCCGTTGGCGAAAAAGTCATCGGCATGGACCACGGCCGCTGTTTTGGGCAAATCGCCGGTTGCCCGGTCGAGGAGGAGTTTGATGGGGCTATTACCCACGTACTCAGCCGGCCCCGGTTGGAAATAAAAGAGGTTATCAAAGCCGCGCTCGTAAATACGCAGCGCACCACCGGCCGGGATGGGGTAGAGCTTATCGTTTTGTTGCGCCACGGCACTCACCGGAAAACTCAGTCGGCTGGAGAAAGTAGCAAACAGCATGTCGACGTCTTCGACGTTAATCAATCGCTCAACTTGAGTCAGTGCGGCTTCGGTATCAGAGCGATCATCGCTAATAACGATTTCTACGGGGCGTCCTAACACACCGCCTGTCTTGTTAAGCAGGTCGACGCACAGTTCGTATCCTTCTTTGTGTTTTTGGCCATTGACCGAGAAGCCGCCGGTTAAGGGCAAGGAAGCACCAAAAACAATCGGATCGCCGGAAGCGGTCGAAGCCTGGGCCGAGGAAGCCTGACCGGCTAACATCGCTTGGGCGTCATCTGTGCTGGGAACGCACAATTTCCAGCCCGCTTCAATAATGTCTGAGTTGTTAATGCGGGCATAGCTGTTATTGGAAGCATAAGCCTGGTTGGTAGCTTCAACAATAGCCGGAAAGGCTAAGACATCGCCATAAAATTTATCGGCCAGTTTAGAGAGCCAGTCATCGGCCTGGACAACAACGTCTTGATCGCACGCCACACTTTGCAGCACCGGGGCTGCTTCTACCAAACTGGGTCTAAAACCTACTACAAACGAAAAGACTAACAATACGCCTAACAATTTTTTCACAGTTTTACCCCTCCTGGGCTAGTATCACCTTTGATATCCAATAAAAATTACAACTGTAAAAAATGTTTTTTCATACATTCTCCCCTTTTGAATAAAGATTAAGCGATCACTTTGTTTATCAGTATCTTTAATAACCTATTTATCGCCCTGTATCAATACCAGACATGCGGGCTAAGACATCGAAAATAATCGAGAAGTCGTAGTGGCCTAACCCCATCCCGCGTGCGGCAGACATATACTCGTTGGTCGTCGCCGTCGTGGGCAGGGGGACATCAAGCTGTTGCCCCAATTCAATAGCCAGGTTGAGATCTTTTTGCATCATCGTACAGTCAAACATCGCCGTTTCGGGGTGGCCCAAAACCAGCGGGCCGCGATAGACTACCATCGGCGAAGCAATAACGCTGTTGACCATCACTTCAACTGCTTGTTCGCGCGAAATGCCGCTTTTTTCGGCCAGCAGCACCCCTTCGCTAAAGGCCAACATTTGGACAGCCAGACTTAAGTTGACGGCAATTTTCATGGCCACAGCCGAGCCGTTATCGCCCATATGAAAGACCTTTGGCCCAATATCGAGCAAAACCGGTTTCACCTTCTCGAAGGCTTCTGCATCGCCACCGACCATAAAGGTGGCTTTGCCTTGCTCCAAGGTAATGGTGCTGCCCGATACCGGCGCATCGAGCATCACAGCCCGCGTTTGCTCTTTCACCTGAGCGGCCAATTCTTTACTGTATTCGGGACTCATCGTACTCATATCCACATAGATTTTTTCAGGGGTTAATCCGGCCAAAATACCATCCGGCCCTTGTGTAATGGCTTGTACAGCTTTGGTATTGGTGACCATCGAAAAAATAATGTCAGATGCTTCCGTTACTTCACGGGGCGAGCCGGCCCATTGCATGCCCATTTCGATAAGGGGGTCGGCTTTTGATCGGGTTCGATTGTAGCCTGTTACGGTGTGGCCGGCAGCCAGCAGGCGTTTAACCATCCCACTGCCCATTTCGCCCAGGCCAACGTATCCAAGTTTTGCCATTGTTATCTCCTCGTGCGTGTTGCTAGATATTTTGATTCATTATGACTTACCCAGTTGAGAGATCCATATGTCATTTCGAACGACAAAGCAGTAACAACCCCCGCAGAACGTTATTTGCAAACGAACATTGTAGAGATTTCTCCGCCTTCGGCTACGAAATGACATGAACTGCATAAGTCTTAACTTTATACAGGTTGTTTGTTTTAGGGCCAGACTATATCAAGCGGCAACGCAATATCGTTGCACTAAGTTCTACAATCTGGCGCTTTTCTTTATTTTGGGTTACTGGTGCGCGTTATTGCCTGAGTGAAGAGTATCTTTGGGCCGACTTTCAATCAGCTTGTGATAGGCTTCTAGAGCGGAACGGTTATGTTGCGCTGCAACATCAGCCAGAGCCTGGCTATTTTTCTCTCTCAGAAATTTAATCATCTGACCATGCTCAGCATGTGCTTTGGCCATACGGGCTGATATAAATGGCTCTGAATAAAAGTATCGCAACCTGTCCCGACTATCCAGTGCGTGGGATGTAAACCGATGAAGCATCTTCATTTGGCATATTTGGGCGATAGTCAGGTGAAACTGATTGTTCAGATCATACCAGCGATCAGCATTCGCATCGCTTAAAGCCTGAGCCATGTACTCCACCAAATTTTCTAACTGGCTATGATCACTTGGCGTAGCCTTTGTCACGGCCACTTTGAAAGCTGCGGTTTCAAGTGACTCAAGGATCAAGAAAATTTCGCTGACGATTTCTGAAGATAATTCGGAAACATGCGTTCCGGTGTGAGGAGTAATGTTGACCAGCCCCTCGGCCTCCAAACGTTGTAGAGCGCTACGAATGGGTATGGGGCTAACACCCAATTCGCTGCTCAAGTTATCCAAGACTAGCTTTTGGCCGGGGACAAGCTGACACCGCATGATAGCCGTACGCAGCGTGTCATAAACATACTCTTCTTTCGTTCGATGGGGCTTTCGTGAGGTTTGTGTTAGTAACATTCTGTTTCGCCCTTGAAACCATGTGCATTGTATATCATATATGATATATGATCCATAATAGTTCATAATTTAATTTTGTCAAATCCTTATTCAGGTACAACGGCTACGGCTTCAATTTCTAACACCAGTCGGGGGTCGGTAGCCAGGCGCACAATTTCGACTGAGGTGCTGGTCGGGCGATGGTCACCAAAATAGCGGCCCATTACCCGGTTGATGGCATCCTGATTTTTTTCCTGGTCAACCATAAAACGCGTCACGTGCACGATGTCAGTGATCTGACCCCCGGCCGCCTTAAGCACGCGCAGCAAATTCTCCATCGTCATTTCGGTTTGTTGGCCGGCGTCATCAGGAATTTGATCGAATTCCGCCGAAATATGGGGATGGCTATGGTACACCGGTGCAGCCGTAACCCCTGAGATGTAGACCGTTTTCCCAGAGTGAATTTTGATGGCCGGGGTGTAGGGCATGTTCCACTTGGGGTCATTTTCTTCAAGATGAATTCGTTCGTAATGGTCGCTCATAGGTGTCTCCATTTTATGATGGAAATGAGGAGATTAGGCGATAAGGAGATTTCTAAAGCCAATCTCCCTATCTCTAATCTCCAATCTCTTGTCAGTGGTCTCTTATTTTTTGATCAAGTCGAGTTTTACCGGCGGGTTGAAGGCGTTGACTTTAACCGCCGTAATGATACCCGTTACCCTGGTTTCTTTGCCTTCCATTTCTGCCGGAGACCAGCCCCCATAATATTTCGAGACATTGGCATACTTACGCGCCAGTTCATCAATATGATCTTGAGCGCCTTCTTCGGTCAGTTCAATCGTGCCGCGAATTTCCATCCAGCGGTAGGGGTTATCCGGGTCACGCAGCATAAGCGTAACCATCGGACGAGCCGACATGTTTCTTTCTTTTTGTCGATTGCGAGCCGTGTTAATCAGCACGTGTTCACCATCGTAATTGCACCAGACTTCGGTGAGTTGCGGTTGGCCGCTGGGCATAACCGTGGCCACCGTGGCGTAAATCGGTCTTTCTAATAGATCTTTGAATTCATCAGGAATTTGGGCAGTCATCATAGCTCCTTTATGCAAATTAAACGAGATGATACATTAACCCCATCTGCCAATCAAATTACTGGTTGTCAGGGGTTACTGACAGGTGTTTGATCACATTGGTGACCGCGGCAAAGTCATGGTCGCCATAGCCTAAACCCCGGGCCATCGTGAGAATTTCGTTGGCTGCCGCTGTGGTAGGTAGAGGCACACCGACATCACGGGCCATATCCAGCGCCAGTGTAAAATCTTTCTGCATAAGGGCGGTGGTAAAGGCAGCCGGACCTAAAGGCTCCAACAATTGCGCGGCTTTATACTTAACAAATGGAGAAGCCACAGCACTATTTGACAACACCTCAATGGCGATCTCACGCGAGATGCCGGATTGCTCAGCCAGAATAACGCTTTCGGCCAATACCTGCATCGTCACCCCAACAACGATATTTACAGCCAATTTCATGGCCGCGGCCGCACCATTCGGCCCCACATGAGTAGTTTTGCTGCCCATTGCCAACAGAACATCGCGAACGCGCTCGTGCACAGCCTCATCGCCGCCGACCATGATGCTCAGGGTGCCTGCTTCGGCCAGCGTGGTGCTGCCGGATACCGGCGCATCGAGCATATGAGCGCCCTGCCCCCGAACGGCTTCCGCTACCTGACGCGATACGTTGGGATCAACCGTACTCATATCGATGAGAATGGCATCCGGTTGCAGGTTTTCAAGTAGCCCATTCGGCCCTAAAACCACGGCCTGTAGCGCAGCCGAATCACTCAGCATGGTAATGATGACCTCGGACGATTGGGCAACCTCGCCCAGCGAGTTAGCCACGGATGCCCCGGCTTCGGCCAGGGCTGCGGTTTTCTCTTTGGTGCGATTGTAAACGTTTACAAGGTGTCCGGCCCGCATCAAATTGAGCGCCATAGGGGTTCCCATGCGTCCCAGGCCGATAAAACCGACTTTTTGTTGTGTCATAGGTTGCTCTCTATTTCTTTCAACTATTGTGAGTTAAGACCTGACAGGTTTTATACGGCATTTCCGGCGTAAATATGATTCCGGTTGTCGCTAATCTTATCTCAAAGAAAACATTGAAAACCTGTCAGGTCTGGAAAGCCTACCGATTTATGGGCGGCAACCTAAAGCCAGCGGCACTGACCACGTGGTCGCGAGAGGCATAGGCCATTTTTCGAACCCGATCCAGATCGACACCTAACAATTTACCGTGCCGCTTAAGCGCCTTACCACCCACAAAAACCGAGTCGACGTTGCTGGTATCCATCCCCCAAACCACGGCCCCGATGGGATCGTTGATGGGGAAGATGTTGGCTCGCGTTGCGTCCAGCATAATGATGTCGGCCTCTTTGCCCGGCGTCAGCGTGCCGACCTTGTCTTCCAGGCCGTTGGCTCGCGCCCCTTCGATGGTGGCAAAGCCCAGCACATCGTTGGCATTGAGCACGGGCGGCAGGTTTTCTTCGCCGGCCAGCATTTTTTCATAAATTAAAGCACGCTGTAGGGAAATGGCCGCTCGCATTTGGGTGAAGAAGTCGTTGGGCACGTTGGTTTCAACATCAACGCTCAGGCTGGGGCGCAGGCCGCGATCAAGGAATTTTTGGGTGGGCGGTGTGCCGTGGCCCATCATCATCTCAACGGCGCAGGCCAGCGAGATGGTCGCGCCGGTGTCAACGATCATTTGAATTTCCTCATCATTGAGCGTCGTGCAATGGATAAAGGTGGTGTCCGGGCCGTACAGCCCCAGTTGGCCTACTTCAGCCACTTTGCCATGCTGGCCAAATGACCCTACCCCAACGTGGACGGTGATACGGGCATCACATTCGCGGGCCAGGTTCCAAT
>JAGRBY010000337.1 GCA_020433835.1 Anaerolineae bacterium
CATGGTTAATCTGGCTTTCAATAAGGTTATTGAAAAAGCTATGGCTAAACCGGGAGATTTAATTGTGATTACCGCCGGTACACCCTACGGTACTGCCGGGCGCACCAACTTGCTGAAAGTGGAAGAGATCCCCAAAATCTATGGTGATGATGAGGATTGAGTATGTTTAAGTCTGGTTTGATAGGGGCCGGGGTTGGTTTTGTATATGTTATGAGCCTGGCTTTGCTCTCGCCCCTATGTACGCTGTGTCTTGTGCCTTTTTTGGGGCTTGGGGTTGGTTTTATGGCGAGTTGGTTTGATAGGCCAGAACGATTGGAAACCAATTTGGGAGGCGGTGTAGTAGCGGGTGGTATTACCGGCTTGGGGGTTACAGTTGGCCAAATTTTGGCGACGATAGTAACCGGTATTTTGGTAACCAACTTAGAGCAAATGCCGGCAGGTTTTGAACAATTCACAATGCTTGAACCGTTTATGGTCGATCCGGCCCAATATTGGCAAACGACTTTAGCGGTTGGCGCATTTTGTAGTATATTTAATTTAGCCCTCATTATTGGTTTGGGGGCGGTGGGCAGTTTGCTTTGGTTTCAACAGCATAAAAAACACACGCTGAACATGGTGTCGGCGTAGAAATATTCCAAAGAAAGGAGCCTATAGCATGGCTATCCCGACCAACTCTCAACAAGATAAAGGTATGATTATCCTTAAGGATGAATCGGCGGATACTGTTAAAAAAGCAATTGAGCAGGTGAGTACCGTTATTAATACGGAAGGCAACAAAGTGTTTTTTGAAGGCAAGCGTATTGCCGAAGGGCACGGCTTTGCCCTACGGGTAAACAGTTATGATATTTATGAATGCCCGAACGGTTATCTGTTTCATACCTATATGATCAAAGGTCCCAACTGGGTGGTAACCGGCAAATCGATTCAAGAGGTGCTTGACCGCGCTCCCGACCACCAAGTAGCTCGCCGCGCACACGGTCTGCTTATTCAGAAGAATTTAATCCACGCCGGTCATTAAGTCGATAGCGCTATTTTGACTCCCGCTAACGGCTAATTATAATATCATATGTATGTTTTGCCTCCGTAGCTCAATGGATAGAGCATCAGTCTTCGGAACTGAGTGTTGGGGGTTCGAGTCCCTCCGGAGGTGCTTAGAAACGTCGAATGTGACCACATTCGACGTTTTTTTATAAACGAAGATCTAGGCCAACACACGAACCGGCTAGGTTTTGGAATATAACTCACGTTGAAGAAATGTCTGTGAAATTGGCTCTCGATTTGAACAGACGGATATATCGTCTCCCGCCCCATCCCCAGACCTGGCTTCGGTTGAACGGCATACTTTAGGGGCCAGAGTGACTATCGAGATAATCAGGTAGGGTATCTTCCAAATTTCGGAATGCCGGCATCGCCATAAATAGCAGCGTCACAATAACCATAATTAGACCGGTGAGAATAAACATCAAGCCCATCCCTCGACCTGGACCGGTGCCCAAGATGCGACCGAGGCTATCAACCCACAGCCCATCAGTAGCCAGGAGCGGTTCAAAAATGGTGGTGGCCAACGGACCGGCAATAAGTACGGCGATGGCTGACGCCGATAAACTCAACAAAATCCGGACTGAAAAGATCCGCCCTAAAACATCCGGGGCAGCTTTTACTTGATAAACGGCGCGATTGAGACCGATGAGCAGCGTGCTGGCTCCCCCTGCTATAAATAAGCCAACACCAATGAACAAGGGATTTTGGCTCACGCCGCTCAACGTCATACCCAGGCCAAAAACCAAGCCACTGATCAGAATTCCGGGTACCCGTCGTTGAGGCCCTCCCCAGATAGCCAATGTCACCCCGCCTCCCAGCGTACCAATGCCAAACAGAGACGAGACGATACCCAGTAATTGGGCATCAGCAAAACTTAAGACCATCGGCGTGAACAAGGCCATCGCAAAGCCAAGGAAGAAAGCAATAAGCGTGACATAAGTCATGAGATAGATGAAACCAGGCCGTTCTCGGATATAGCGGAGGCCAAATTTAATCTCCTGCCACAGGCTACCTTGGGCCTCGACCACCTCAGCCGTGGCTCGGGGGCGAGGGATGGCCACCAAAAAGAGCATCAAAATACCGATGCAAAAGGTGCTAAGATCAACCACCATAATGCCGCCCAGCCCAATGGCTAAGATCAATACTCCGGCCAAAGCTGGCGATACGATAGAATCCAGGGCTTGAACCAGTTGCGACATCCCGGCCGCCTGCCCCAGTCGTTGTTTGGGGACCAACATTGGCACACTGGCCTGGAAAGCCGGTACCTGAAAAGCCGAAGCATTCGAGTTGACGGCGGCCATTACGAAGATATGCCAAAGTTGTAGTTGGTTCGTAAAAAATAGGAGCGCCAGACCGAGGGTACTGAGTGCGGCTACGGTATCACTGACAATTAAGATGCGGCGGCGATCCCAGCGGTCAACCAACGGACCGGCGACCAGGGCCACAATAGAGGCAGGCATCATGAACATAAATAGAAATAAGCTGTACTGGGTAGCTGAGCCGGTTTGTTCTAAGATCCAAACCCCTAACCCAAAGCGGGTCAAACCGGATCCCGTAACCGAAACCACCTGGCCCAACAGAATAACCATGAAGCCTTTCATACCGGTAAACGATGGCATAAGGATATAACCTCCTATTTCTTACACTGGTTCCGATCAAACTTTAAGAAGATAGAACGATTTTTACTCTTGGACACCGACTAAGTAGTGGACTTGTTCAATAATAACAAATTTGGTATGGGTTGTCTGTCCGATATTTGGGACAGTTTTGTCCTGTTTTTAGGACAAAATTGTCGATAGGGGCAAAAGCCAGCACGCAAGAAGGGTGACCTATATGATAATTGCCACGAAATCAACCCTTTATTTGGCCTAAACTGTTTCACACTTTCCCTAATAAAAATATAACTTACGCAGTGGGGCGAACGCACAAGGTTGACTGTCACCTTGTGAACTGCGTAACTTATAACAGTAATCTGGTGCTCATTAGACACAATAACAGTAATGGTAATACCCATTAGGTAGGAGTAGCAAGTTTGGCGTTGAAAAAGAAAACCAATCAAGAAGCGTTGGCTGAGGCATCGCAGCCTGATCCAAAACAGTCGGCTAAAATAGCCGGTCTGCGCTACGTGAATGACGATGGCCCCGGCATTCAGCGTCGCCGTCGAGGGAAGGGCTTCCAATACATTCGGCCCGACGGCGAAACTATTCAAGATCCGGATGAAAAAGAGCGAATAAACGCTTTGGCTATTCCGCCGGCCTGGGACGATGTCTGGATTTCGCCCTGGCCTAACAGCCATCTCCAAGCCACCGGCCGCGATGCCGAGGGCCGCAAACAGTATCGCTACCACCCCAAGTGGCGAGAAGTTCGCAGCCTGACCAAATATGCACACATGGTTCAGTTTGGGCAAGCGCTGCCCCTTATACGTGACCAGGTTGATCAAGATTTGAGTCTGCGTGGGTTGCCCCGGCGCAAAGTGCTGGCGGCTGTGGTACGGTTGCTTGGAACGACCTTTATTCGTATCGGCAATGAGGAATATGTGCGTGAGAACGGCTCCTTTGGCTTAACGACGATGCGTGATCGCCACGTAGAAGTAAAGGGTTCAACCATCCATTTTCAGTTTCGAGGCAAAAGTGGGCAGGATCACGATATCGATCTGCGTGATCGACGCCTGGCGCGCATCGTCAAAAAGTGCCGCGATATCCCCGGCTACGAACTTTTTCAATATATTGACGAAGACGGCCAGAAACAAACCATCAGTTCTGAAGATGTAAATGACTATTTGCGCGAGATTACAGAGCAGGAGTTTACAGCCAAAGATTTTCGAACCTGGGGTGGCACGGTGTTGGCGGCATTAGCTCTAAAGGAGATGGAACCTAGCGAGTCACAGAGCGATGCCAAAAAGAATATTGTCCAGGCCATTAAAGAGGTAGCTGAATGCCTGGGCAATCGACCGGCAACCTGCCGCAAATACTATGTTCATCCGGCTGTTTTGGATAGCTATCTGACCGGCGACCTATTAGACCAGTTGCAGCCATCGGCTAAGGCCGCCAGCGAGGCCTTGGCCGGACTAGATGATAATGAGAATGCGGTGCTGCACCTGCTGCGCCATGGTCAAAGCGAAAAATAATAAAGGTGTTATGAGCAGTCAGTCAGGCGAAGCAATGCCTTATTCCAAATAAGGCATTGCTTCGCTTTTTCATTTACCTGTAAATAACAGGAAGATAAACACGAAAGCTTCCGCCGCCGGATGTGCCCCCAAATTGCAGATGGCTATACGCGGTGGTGATATGGGCCTGCTCAAGCCCTTTCCCTTGCGTTGGATCGCCGGTGTGGTAAACCAGCAAATCGGTCAGGGTAAAGGGGCCATCGCCCCCGTTTGCCAGAATTTGGGACGCGCTGAACGAAAGGGTGATGGTTTGATTACCATTGCCGGTTAGTTTTTTGCTGCTGTTGGCCCAGCCAACCTCATGACCGGCGTTGTCCAGCAGCCGCCCGGAGGCGAAGATAACGCCCGCGTCGCCAAGCGTTAGGCCAATATCGATGTTAAGGGCTTCGTACAGCCCATCGTTGTTGCCATCCGTGCCGTAATCGTGATAGCTGTTGGTGAGCCTGACCAGGTGCGTGGTAAAATCGGCCGCGCTGTAAGCCTGGGTTGTATGGGCTAGCGAGAGATGATCCATCAGCACGCCATCGCGTGTCAGAGCTAACTCTGCGATCCGGTAGGGGCCGTTTGTGCCGTGTTCGCTTATGTCGCCGCCGGGGAAATCGAGGGTAAAGGGAACAGCATTGCCTTTGAACAGATAACGGGTTTGCTCTAGCCGGGAAATGGTGGCTCCGCTGCTATCTTTTAGCAGGGCCTGCACAACGTAGGTGCCGCTTAGATGAAGCTTGGCGTTAAACGTAATGCGCAGGTATTCATCATCACCATCGTTATCAGCATCTAAGACCTGCTCGCTGAAGCTGCCCAAGTCGATAGCGGTGCTGGTGATTTGAAACTGGTCGTAGCTGTACGGGCCGGTAGTGTGAGCATCGGCCAGAAAATCGACCTGCTGGCCGGCGGCATTTTGCAGCCGCAGATATTTTAAGTGGTACGGCCCGTTTTGACGGTGCAGGAAAAAGGGCCAGCCGGCAAAATCTAAATTGATAGTTTGGTTGTTGCCGGGCGTCAGGTTGTAGACGGTGCTGGCCGTAGCAATAGGGCCACTGCCGTCAAGCTGGCCGGTGATGGTGTAGGTTCCGGCAGTTTGCACGTTTAGCCCCACAGTTACCCGCAGCCGATTAAAGTAGCTAGCCCCGGAAGAGGATTTCTGGCCGCTATCGCTGAAGGTGCCGTTAAAGGCCACTGCCGGCTGCTCAAATTGAACGGCTTGATAGGCGGCGCTGGTATGAACATTGTCGGCGGCGGCTATTACATCCTGCTCCGGGCCTGCACGCAGTTCAATCCGGCTGATGGTGTAAGGGCCGTTTAACCCTTTGGCTCTGATAATCTGCCCATCGAACGGCAGGCTAACGGTATGAGTCCCCACTGTTAGGGACTGGCCGGTGCTGGCCCAGGCGATCTCGGTACCGCCGCCGTTTTTTAGCCAGGCAACCAGAATGTAAGACCCGGCCTCGTTGACGGTTACTCCGGCCGATAGATTCAGGCTGTTGTACTGCCCATCGCCATCGGTATCTTGTACGCTGCTGCTGTAGGTGCCGTTCAGCTCGGCTTGAGGCACAGCGGCAATCGTGATCAAGTGATTAACATCGCTCATAGGCGCGATAGCTCCCGCCGGCCCGCTGCTGGAGCCGCCGGTTGACGCGACTGGCACGGTTTCGTAATCTTGAGCGCCCGGCTCGGTTTCGACCTGTTTGCCGGGATTGCCCCAATCTTTAGTGGCGATGCCTTTGGCCCCCAGACCGGCCAACGTGGCGTCAACCTCCTGATCGCCATAGGTTTGGTAACCGGCGTGGCCCACAAAATAGGCCATATCACAGCTATCGGGCAGGGTGGGGTCGGTGCCAAGGGTGCCGGTTTCATAAGGGTTTGGCATTTTATCACCGTCGGGGTCTGCCACGCCGCTGTACCACAGGCCGCCCGGCTCCCAGTTGCGATAGATGGCTTCGTGTCGCCGCTCGTGCAGAATGACGTGGGCGGCGGTATCGATACCTTCGGGGTTCATATCAAGGCCGGGGCAGTTTGACGCAGCCGGCACGTGGCGAGGAAAGGCCGAGACGGCCCCGGAGTTGAGATAGAGCGGGCCATCAAACTTTTGCCAGCGCCCGTAACAGGCCGAGCCTGCGGGGCATGTGGCATCGTAAAAAACGTCGCTGGCGTCCATGCCGGGGACCGCGCCATCATCTTTCCAGTATTCAAACCAGTTGGGGATGCCATCGTTATCGTCATCGCCCTTTTGCTTGAAGAATACTTTATAGCGAAAATCTTGGGAGACGTTGCCAAACGCGCCGGTAGAGTTATCGCTGTAGTTTACGGTCAGGGTAACATCCTTTTGGCCGTAGGTTTCAAGATCGGGGCCGGGGCCAATGGGCGGAGTGTACTCATAGCGGCATTTGTTGCTGTTGTAGACCTCGCCGGGAATGAGGTCGCCCGTCCAGTTACAGGAAACAATGCTGTACGAAGCCGGCTTATCGATATCTGCTTCAAGGCGAATAGGGCTGCCCATTTCCGGTTTCTTACCGGTGGTATCAAGCCCCGTGGCCGTTATCTTTTTGATTTTTAGCTTGGAGACATGAAGCGGTTTATCGACCACGTTGCCAAAGTGCCATTCCTTCTGGCAAGCGCCGGGGTCATCGCCCCACCCCAGGTTGGCCCGCAGCCAGGTATCGCCGTTGGTGGCGCTGATGGGTGGGGTAAATTGGGTAATGGCTGTCATTGTGCCGTAATAGTTGATATTCAGATACCCGGTCAGGCGCTCACTCATCACCAACTCCGAGTCGTCCCATTCTTTGTCGCCGTTCCAGTCTATCCAGGCTTTAACATGCTCAGGATAGGGATCGTAATCCGGGCACTCTTCGCCGGGTGTGCAGCTGGTGGGGTTATCGATGAAAACTTGAGCCGTTAAACGCATCGTACCGCTGGGGTTTTTAACCAAATCGACGTAGTCAATACGCTCCCAGTCGGTATTGCCACCCTGCGAGGGACAGTAGTCAGGTGCGCTGGGGCCGCTTTGAAGCTGGATATCCGGGGCGGACGCGGGATTGCCTCGCCGGATATCGGTGGGGCCGTCGGCGGCAACGCGGCCGGGGTGAAGGTTTATCACCAGCAGGGCGAGTGCGATTAAACCAACCATAATAGATAGTTTGCTGAGATAGTTGCTTCGACTCAGCCGCCCGGCTAGATAGAGTAGAACCAGCGCAAGCCCTGTGAATAAACGGATAGTTTTGAACATTGTTTCTCTCCCAAAGTTAAATCTATGGATGAGTAGATTTTTTGCTTTTCTCATGGGGATTTTTTCCGTGAGCAAAGCTGAAGAATTAAGGTTGCTTTGGCGGCATCTTGTTGAGCCAGCCAGGCATCGAGCACGGCCTCGCTTATATGCTGGACTGCAATTAAGGTCAGGTTCAAATCGCGGATTTTGATGAGCAGGCCGTGCAAGGCCGATTGGTCGGCTACAAAGCCGGATAGCTCGGTTTCGCCACCGTCCGGCTCGCGGTAGGTGATGACCATGTTATCGAACCGGCTAAACCAGGAGCGATCAAGGTGACCGGCCAAACGAATTTGATAGAATTGCGGTGATTGAGCATTAAACATAAACCCACTATAGCAAGGGTTAGGGTGAAGCGTCATTCACCCTGGGATGTATTGAAGGATGTATTTAGGAATAACTTCCCCAATTCTGCCAGGTAATTGGTAATGGGTAACTGGTAATTAGAGACTGGAGATTGAATTACCAATACCTATTTACCAATTACCTAAA